>JAUWZB010000071.1 GCA_030615555.1 Dehalococcoidales bacterium | reverse complement strand
GGTTTGCCTTGGTGCTTCGTTTGCTTGACGTACGCGATGAGGTCACGGTAGAGGGGATAATTCGTCATCAACCGCTCTACGCCGCTTCGTTCATAATCAAGCTGCTCTGCGATCTGATACCAGCCGCGGTTCTTCTCACCTACCAAACTTGACCTGGGGATCCGCACGCTGTCAAGAAAAACCTCATTATAGTGGTGGCCCCCGGTCATATCGATTAGGGGGCGAACGTCGATCCCCGGCAGGTGCATGTCCACAATAAACTCGCTGATCCCCCGGTGCTTGGGCGCATCGGGGTCGGTGCGGGCCACGAGGTAAAGGTAGTCAATGTGGTGCGCCCCGCTTGTCCATACCTTCTGTCCATCAAGGATGTACGAGTCGCCATCTTCCACAGCCCGGGTTTGCAGGGATGCCAGATCACAGCCGGCCTCCGGTTCGCTCATGCCTATGCCAAAGACAAGCTCACCCCTGGCGATGCGGGGCAGGAAGTACTCCTTCTGCTCGTCGCTGCCGTGCCGAATGATCGAAGGCCCCATCTGGCGGTCGGCAAACCAGTGAGCGGCCGCCGGGGCTCCATAACGAAGAAGTTCCTCAGTGAGCACCATACGGTCGATATAGCTTTTTCCTTGACCGTAGGATTCCTTGGGCCAACACAATCCAATCCAACCTCTCTCCCCCAGCTTGCGGGAGAACTCAGGAGAATACCCACCCATCCAGGCATCGCAATGCACCTCGAAGCTGCCCTTCTTCAGCTCCTCCTCAAGGAACTCTCGAACCTCCTGTCTTAGCTTCTCCTGCTCTTCAGTAAATCGAAAGTCCATCCTTAGTATCCTCCAATTCGCGCATCATCTCATTACTTAGCCCGGGTGATGCAGATCAAGCTCCATCATAACATCCCCTTTTTTGATGCCCTGCCCTGCCGCCACTTTGATCTCTCTAACCACCCCGCTTTGGGGGGACATTACGGGCATCTGCATCTTCATGGCCTCAATGATACAAAGCTCCTGGCCATTTTCTACCGCCTCTCCAACCTTCACCTTGATATCAACTACTCTTCCCGGCATTGGTGCAACTATAGCAGCCATCTTTCCCTTCCTCACAGATTGATGTTTGAATATTTTCTCCAGGGCCTGACCACCGTTTTGTTTTCCAGGATGTCCAGTGCCCTGTTGATATGTTTCCTCGTCTCGCTGGGCATGATCACATCGTCGATAAACCCTCGTTCCGCCGCTCGATAAGGGTTTTCGAAGAGCTCTCGATATTCGGCGATCCTCTGTGCTTTCATCGTCTTGGGGTCCTCCGCCCCCTTTATTTCGCGGGCGAAGATCACGCTGGCGGCGGTCTCGGCGCCCACGATGCAAATCCTGGCTATGGGCCAGGCAAACATCAAGTCGGCTCCGGTATCCTTGCAGCACATCCCGGTGTAGGCCCCGGCAAAGGATTTACGCACGACTACTGTGATCTTGGGCACCGTGGCCTCAACATAGGCATAGAGCATCTTGGCGCCATGGCGCAAAATACCCTTCCACTCTTCAGCCGAGCCTATCCAGTATCCGGGGACGTCGTGGAGGTTTACCAGTGGGATGTTGAACAGGTCACAAAACCTGACGAATCGGGCGACCTTGTCGGCGGCATCACAATCTAATGCGCCTGCGGCACACATCGGCTGGCTTGCCACGATCCCGGCAGGACGCCCGCCAAATCTGGCAAACCCGACGATCACGTTCTGAGCAAAGTCCTTTAGTATCTCGAAGAAATGGCCATTATCTATGATCCTCGCGATTACATCGTGCATGTCATAGGGGATCGAAGGATCTTCAGGCACCAGGGTATCTAGCTCTGGGTCTATCCTTTCCGAATCATCCCCCGTTTCCTGGCGTAGTGGCTTCTCCCGATTGTTGGCAGGCAAGAAGCTCAAGAGCTCCTTGGTCTTATCCAGGCAGTCCTGATCGTCTTCGGCTACCACGTGCGTCTCCCCCGATTTAACGGCGTGGGCCTCGACGCCACACAGGGTGTCAAGGTCGATATCTTCACCCGTCTGCGTCTTGACGAAGGCGGGACCGGCGATAGCCATGCGGCCTGTCTCCCGACATTGAAACACGAAATCCTGCATCACGGGATGATAGGCCTGTCCTCCTAAACACGGCCCCATCAGCAAGGCTATCTGGGGAATGATGCCTGATGCCAGGATCTGAGACCTGAATAGCCAGGCATAGCACTGCAAGGTATCCATCCCCTCTTGAAGCCGTGCTCCCCCGGAGTCATTCATGCCAACAAAGGGTATCCCCATATCCTTGGCCATGTCGACGGCTTGCGAGAACTTTTTGCCGTGATATTCGCCGAAGGTGCCTGCCATTGTGGTGTAATCCTCAGAAGCGACCATTACCAGCCTGCCATTTACCTTTCCGAAGCCGGTGATCACCCCTTCGGCAGGTATTTCCCTTTTGTCCAGCCCGAAAGCTGTGGTGCGGTGCTCGACGAATAAGCCCATCTCGGTGAAAGTGCCGGGATCGAAGAAGTATTCTACCCTCTCCCGAGCAGTCCAACTGCCCCTTTCATGCTGTTGTGCCACAGCCTTGGGGCCTCCCATTTGCTTTATTATCTCCCGCTTCTGCTTGTATTCCTCCAGCATCCAGTGCCCTCCTATTTTAGCCCCTTTTTTGCTCTATCTCGTTACGTCTTAGAACAACCCTCTCGCTGCAAAGTCTTAAAGCTAAACTCAAATCCCCTCTTCTATTCGGGCATTATATCATGAGCAGGCACAAGTTTCCACAAAGCGCCCATCTTAGGGCGAAGCCTCCTTGACAAGCGGGCGCTCCCTTGCTAGACTTCCCTTGCACAGAAGGATGGGATGCCCGCCGCTATTTCGAATAATTCGAACATTTCGGAAAGTTCAAAAAAATGAATCGATGGAAACAGAGGCCGAGAGTATGCCAAAACAGCGAGCCAAGAGAAACCAAGGCCACGAGTAGGTCGAAAAAAGGCTGATCAAGAAAAACTAAGGCTACGAAAAGGGCGAAAAAGCGAAAAATGCGGATGGGCTTTTTAGGCTCCGATGACCGATAAATCCCTCGCCAAGGGGCTGGTGGAAATCTACACCGGCAGCGGTAAAGGCAAGACCTCTGCGGCATTGGGGGTGGTGCTGCGCGCCCTGGGGCATGGGCTTAGAGTCCACATCATTTTCTTTATGAAGGGCGATTATCCCTATGGGGAGCGAAACATGCTGGCCCAATTGCCCAATGCCAGCTTCCAAAGCTTTGGGCACGAACACTTCGTCGATCCTCAGAATGTGAAGGCTGAGGAAAGGGAGCAGGTAAGAGAGGCGCTCCAGGCAGCTAGAGAGGCGCTCGCCAGCGGCGAATTCGACCTGGTGGTGCTGGATGAGGTAAACATCGCTGTTGCCTGGAAGCTCATCGAGGTTGAAGAGCTATTAACGCTGATCGAGGAAAAGCCGCCAAGTGTGGAGCTTGTCCTCACCGGTCGCTATGCCGATGAGCGGCTTATCGAAAGGGCTGACCTAGTTACCGAGATGGTGGAGGTCAAGCACCCCTATCAGAAGGGGATAAAGGCGAGAAAGGGGATCGAGTATTAATGAAAGGAGGAACAAGATGATTACCCTGAGCGTGATCAAGGCTGACATTGGTGGCTATGTAGGGCACTCCAGCTCACATCCCCTCGTTCTGGAGAAGGCTAATGAGTGCCTAGAGAAGGCAAAGCGCAACAAGCTACTGGTGGATTTCCATGTCACGAGGTGCGGGGACGACCTGCAATTGATCATGACCCATCAGCGTGGGGAGGAGGACGAGGCGATCCACAAGCTAACCTGGGATACCTTCCTGGATTGCACCAAGGTGGCCAAAGAGCTAAAGCTTCACGGGGCCGGGCAGGACCTCCTGGCCGAGGCCTTCTCAGGAAATGTCAAGGGGATGGGGCCTGGGGTCGCCGAAATGGAGTTTGAGGAGAGGGGGTCGGAGCCGATCATTATCTTCATGGCCGATAAGACATCGGCGGGGGCGTGGAACCTACCCCTCTACAAGATATTCGCCGACCCCTTCAACACCATCGGGCTAGTGATTGCCGAGAACATGCACGGGGGCTTTCGCTTCGAGATTCACGATGTCAAGGAGCATAAGAAGATCACCCTTGATGCCCCTGAGGAGATCTACGACATGCTCCTCTTTATGGGAGCGCCATCACGCTATGCGGTGAAGGCAGTCTACCATCGAGGCTCCAATGAGATTGCCGCCGTCTCCTCTACCCAGCGCCTGAGCCTAATGGCAGGCAGATATGTGGGCAAGGATGACCCGGTGTGCATTGTTCGCTCCCAGGGGGAGTTTCCCGCAGTAGGCGAGGTGCTGGAGCCCTTCACCAATCCCTTCCTGGTAGAGGGGTGGATGCGGGGTTCTCATCACGGCCCCCTGATGCCAGTAGCCATCGAGCAGTCCAACCCGTCCCGCTTCGACGGTCCCCCTCGGGTAGTCTGCGCTGGCTTCCAGCTCTCCGGTGGTAAGCTTGTGGGACCGCGGGATATGTTCAACGACCCCAGCTTCGATAAAGCAAGACAGATTTCGGGTGAGGTCGCCGATTATATGCGTCGCCACGGGCCCTTTGAGCCCCACAGGCTGCCTCTGGAGGCGATGGAATATACCACCATGCCCCAGGTGGCCAGGAAGCTGGAGGGGAGATTTGTAGACCTTTGAGTAAGGCGAAGCTTCTCCTGGCCACAAAAAACCCGGCTAAGGTGTGGGAATATTTGTTGCTCCTTCAGGGCATACCCTATGAAATTGTTACCCTTGCGGATGTAGGCATTGACCAGGTGGTTGGCGAGACCGGGAAAACCCTGGAGGAGAATGCCGCCCTTAAGGCTAAAGCCTATGCTTCGTTGAGCAACCTCATTGCCCTCGCCGATGACTCGGGGCTGGAGGTGGATGCTCTAGGCGGGGAGCCCGGTGCCCTCTCCGCCCGCTTTGCCGGGGAAGGGGCCTCGGATAAGGAGCGGATCGACTATCTGCTAGCAAAACTTT
>JAUWZB010000123.1 GCA_030615555.1 Dehalococcoidales bacterium | reverse complement strand
ATGCCAATGTGATCATCGATACCGATTGCCAGCTTAGCGAGGTCAGAGCGGTGGTGGAAGAGCTCTGGGGGAGGCTCCAAAATAGGGAGGCCTATCCATGAACACCGTTGAACAAATGAGGCTCTTCATGGAACCGAGGTCAGTGGCCCTTGTGGGGGCTACCAGGGCTACCGGTCTAGGCAGTTGGAATGCCCTGGAGCATCTGCTTAGCTACGGCTTTTCGGGGAAGCTTTATCCGGTGAATCCCACTGCCGAGGAGATCCTGGGAATTAAATGCTACCCCAGTGTAAAGGAAATACCCGGCGATATCGACCTTGCCGTAATATTGACCCCAAGCCACCAGGTTCCCCAACTGGTTAAGGAGTGCACCGAGAAGAGGATAAAGGCAATCACTGTAGTGGGTCAGGGACTTGCCGATGGCGATGAGGAGGGCAAGGAGCTGCAGGCAGAGATAGTGCGCGTCGCCAGGGAGGGCGGAGCCAGAATAGTGGGGCCGAACACCTTCGGGACAGCGAACGCGTTTATTAACTTCAACTCCGCCTTTACCCGGATGGATATGAAGAAGGTTCCTACCGGGGTTATCTGTCAGACAGGGTTATTTATTAGCGGCCTTCCTGAATTTCCTATAGTAGGCAAAGGCATCGATCTGGGAAATACCTGTGACATCGATTTTTCCGACGGGCTGGTGTATTTCGAGGATGACCCCGAGATCAAGGTCATCCTCCTCTATATCGAAGGTTTACGGGATGGCCGAAGATTTATGGAGGTGGCGAGGCGGGTAGCAAAGAAAAAGCCGATCATCGCCCTGAAGACGGGGCGGTCTGAGGGAGCTGCCCGGGCTACCCAATCTCACACTGGCAACCTGGCAGGCCGAGACGAGGTCTATGATGCTGTCTTCAGGCAATGTGGGGTGATTCGAGTGACCGCTGCCGAGGAATTCGATGACCTCTCCAAAGCTTTTCTGCACTTGCCGTTGATGAAGGGAAGAGGGGTGGGGATAATCACCATCACCGGCGGCGGTGGCATTATGGCCACCGAAGCCTGTGCGCGCCATAACCTCGATCTCGCCAAGCTCTCACCGGATAGCGCGAGGAAATTAGATACCCTCGCTCCCGCATGGCAGAATTTCGAAAATCCTGCCGACATCTGGCCGCCATCAATCATTGCCGGACACCCATTACCGGGGGTGCTCCACGCTACAGTGGAGACATTTTTAGCCGACGATAATGTTCATGGGGTTATGCTGATCATGCCCGGCACCCCCTCACCATATGCGTCCATCCTCTTTAAACCGGTCCAGCTCACCACCAAATTTGAAAAGCCCACCGTTTTATGGTGCTATGGAACTGAGGTGGAGGACACGGTGAGCCAGATAGAGAAAGCAGGGAGAATAGTGTATTACCCGACCATGGATCGGGCGGCAAACGTTCTCTCCAGGCTTAACGAATATTTCGAATTTTTGAACCGTGCCGATGAGCGATAGCCCATCGACAGCACAAAATAACAAAATGCTCGCCAAAAAGATCAGCCGGATCCTCGCCCAGCGGGAGAAGCAGACCATTATTCTCTCCGACGCCCCATTAACCCCGGCCGCGGTGCTCCTCCCCATTTATGAGAAGGAGGGGGAATACTATATCCTGTTCACCAAGCGGACCCAGAAGGTGGAGCATCATAAGGGGCAGATCTCCTTCCCCGGGGGGGCCCGCCATGAACATGACCGCGATCTCAAAGATACCGCCCTCCGAGAAACCTTCGAGGAGATCGGGGTGCGCCCTGAGGACGTGACAATACTGGGGGAGCTGGATAATATGAGCACGCTCACCAGCAATTTCCTGATCACCCCCTTCGTCGGTATTATCCCCTACCCCTATGAATTTATCATAAACGAGGATGAGATAGAGGAACTGGTTGAGGTGCCGCTATCAGCCCTTGCGGATGAAAGAAACTATCGAGAAGAAGTCTATATTATTGAGGGGGCCCCCAATATGGGGCGCGTCTTCGAGTATAACGGCAGGGTGATCTGGGGGGCTACAGCGCGGATTCTCAAACAGTTCCTCGATCTGGTATTCGGCGAAGGCAGCGATTCGAACTATTCGAAAAGTTAGAAAAAGGGGGCGGACAATCACCCACCCCCTTTTCATTGGCCCCAGGGAAAGCTCACTTTTTCTCGCCCTCGATGGCCTCCTTGGCCTTAACCTCGATGGTTTTTGGTTTCGCCTCCTCGGCTTTGGGAATAGTCAGGGTGAGGACGCCATTCTCAAAGGTGGCCTCTGCCTTCTCGCTCTGGAGAGTGCGGGGCAGGGCTATAGAGCGAGCGAAGCCGCCATAGCGGTGCTCCTGGTAAAGGTAATCCTCCCGCTTTACCTCCTCCGTCACCTTGGTCTCGCCCTTTATGGTCAGGGTACCATCGGTGATGGTGACCTCAACATCCTCAGGCTTCACCCCGGGCAAGGAGGCTTTGACCACAGCTTCATGGGGCGTTTGGTACATATCGATAGGCGGCTGTGCCCCACCACCAAAAAGACCCCAAGCATGCGAGGGTCTCACGAAGCTTTCCTCAAAGAGCCGGTCCATTGCCTGACGCAGGCTAATTAAGCCCCCGAAGGGCTCCCAACGGATCACGTTCATCCGGTTCACCTCCTTTCTCTCACATTTCAATATAGCACATTCACAAATCTTTGTCAAGACTCTTAACATCATTCTGTTAGAAAGACTATTGACAAAATCTCTAGATTATCTTATAATAAAAGCTGAAGGAAGGGACAGGATGGCAGCTAAGGACTACTATGACATTCTCGGGGTAAGCCGGAAGGCCTCCGATAAGGAGATAAAGCAGGCCTATCGGAAGCTGGCGCGCAAGTATCACCCCGATATCAACCCCGGCGATAAGTC
>JAUWZB010000097.1 GCA_030615555.1 Dehalococcoidales bacterium | reverse complement strand
AGGATGTCCATTTCGATGCTGCTGCCCGGCTGGCGGTGGTGCTGGCGAGAATAATGGAGGCTTTGCCAAAGGAGATACTCTTAAACATAAACCTGCCCAATTTGCCCCTTGACCAGATTCAGGGTATTGAGGTTACCAGGCTGGGGCGGAGAAGCTATAGCGATGAGATCGAGGAGGGGCATGATGGGAAGAGAAAGTATTACTGGATTGTGCGCGGCAAGCCGGATTGGCAGCCGGAGGAGGGCACCGATATATGGGCGCTCATGAAAGATAAGATTTCCATTACCCCCCTTCATGGCGACCTGACCAGCCCACAGGCGCGCTCCCTCCTCAAAGGGTTACCCCCAATGATCCTCCGGGACTTAATCAGCCCTTAATATTCTGTGGAACTGGTGGTACCGGATGAATTTCCCCAGGGCACGGCTCGCCCGCTCAATGGAGAGATAAACGGGGATCCCGGCCTTTAGCAGCTCCTGCCGGAGCCGCTCCCGCTGCCCAGGGAGAAAGCGCAGCAGCCCTGGCTGCAACACGATGACCAAGGGCTTTCTATGGATATTTTCGCGATCAAACTTGATCATGGTATCCAAGACCAGCCGGGTTTGCTTTTCCATCGCCTCCTCGAAGGTGCATTTCTCCTTTGACTGAAGGATACCGGCAGCGAGGAGTATCACCCCGGGGGGCAAAATGAAGATGACGGCATCGATCGAAGGGTCGGCAGCGGAGGCCTCCATGGCGCGCACCAGTACGTTGACGTCTAGCATTACAAACGCGATATCTATGGGATTTCTTATTATGGTCCCCTGCCGGGGGATGAAGCTTCCTAGTTCCCTCCGCGTTTTCTCGCTAAAGGGGGGTACATTAAGTCCCGCCCGATCACAAACATCGGCAGCGGCCACGCTATTACCCCCGCCTCCCCCGACCAGCGCCACCCGATTGCTCACCAGAGGGCAAAGGTAGCGGAATGTCATCGTTGCATTGAGAAGCTCCTCCCGGCCATCAACCCTTACCGCTCCAGTTTGCTTAAAGAAAGCATCCCACACCTCCCTCTCGCCACCGAGGGCCCCGGTGTGGGAGGCTGCGGCCCGGGCGCCACTCTCGGTGGCTCCCCCCTTCCAGATGATCACCGGCTTGGTCTTATTGATCTCCCGGACCAAAGTGGTAAGCCTCCCGCCATCCCTGACCCCCTCCAGATATATGCAGATGATCTGCGTCTCCGGGTCAGTTGCTAGGTATTCTAGGAAATCGATACTGTCGATCACCGCAGCATTGCCGTAGCTAATCACCTTGCTCAAGTGAATGCCATAATCAGGGGCATCGATAATAAACACGCCGGCATGCCCGCCACTCTGGGCGATGAAGGCCACGGGGCCGGGCTCGTCGAGCATCGTCCAGGTAGTTATCCTTGAGGCGGGGACATGTAGCCCCATGCAATTGGGACCAACGATGCGGAGCCCCCCTCTCTTTGCTACCTCCTGGAGCTTCTCCTCCAGCGCTATTCCCTTTTCATCACCCGATTCCCTAAACCCTGCAGTGTAGATTTGAATGTTCTTGGCATTGGCGGCAATGCAGTCCTCGAGCATCGGTATGATAGCCTGTGCGGGAATGGAGGCGGTCACCAGGTCGATGGGCTCGGGGACCGAGACCAGATTTGGGTAGGCCTTTAGACCGTGGATCTCCTCCCCCGCTGCATTGATATTGATGGGATAGATCCGACCGGGGAAGCCGGCATTCTGGAGGCTGGCTACAAAATCGCCGAATAATAGGGGCTTCCTGGTAGCCCCCACTACCGCCACTGTCTTTGGGTTAAAGGCGATCTCAAACTCAGGGTTCCATGCCATTTTTTCAAACTTTATAGTTGCATCTAGAAATCGGGATGGCTTTGTAAAGCCCCCGTTTTCCCCCTCTATACAAGTGTTAAAGGGCGAAAAAGGCGAGAAAAGGTGCCGAGGGCGGGGCTCGAACCCGCACGGGCTAAACACCCAAGGGATTTTAAGTCCCTCGCGTCTACCAGTTCCGCCACCTCGGCTCTTTTCGTTCTACAACATTTGTATAGAGAAAAAGGCGCGGTTTTTAACAAAGGCACCCCGCTGTCTAAACGCAACCGTAAAGTTCGAAAAAAGGAGCAGACTCGACTTAAATTCTACTATTTTTGGTTGACGCCTTCAATGTTTTATCCCTACCACCCCCTAAAATAGCGATTGCTACCCTTCTCACGGGCAGGTGCTCCGCTCGCCGAGTCGAGTCTTCGGCCACCAGTTACCTGTCAAACCGTCACCCCAAAACACAACTTTTGAAGTTAATCGCTGATTCTGGGCGGAGACTCCTAACCCGTGGATTAGAAAGTCGCTTTGGCGATGGTAAATACGGCGATCTCTGTTTAGGAGATGGCAGAAATTGGTCGAGGTCAGGGACAACCTTGACTACCACATTGTAAAAATCAAGGCATCTGCTCCTTAGCGCTTGGTCGTCAGCCACTCTTCAAGGATGCGGGTAATCTTGGTGCTCTTTTTCTTCCACTCGCCGTTCTCTTTAACATATTCATCTTCATAGTAGCCCCAACCATTCAGCGTTGCGATTGTCTTTATAATTAAATGGTCATTTAATACCCATATACCCCTGGCTGCTGTATCACTGGTTATCTCGATCTCGGGATTATGACCCTGATGAGCAGAGATAAAAGGCTCCTGCCCCAGGGTATTTTTCAGGAATTCGATAATTGCCTTTCTACCCTGCAGCTTTATGTCGGGTCCATAATCTGCTGCCGCATCTTCGACAAAGCAGCCTTCTATTTCGTTCCAAAGCTTCTTGTCAAGGCAGCGAAAGTATTTAGCTTTGAGCTTCTTGATCGCCTCAATATCCTCCAAAACTCTCACTCTTGCTTCCAGATCTGCTAGCTGAGCCATGACAACAACCTCCCTTTTTCGAACTATTATGATTGCAATTAAGAAATCGGGGCAACTTTGCAAAAACCCCGATTTTCGCTCATGAAGGCTTGTATAGGGCAAAAAAGGCGACGGGCGGATTCGAACCGCCGAATAGGGGTTTTGCAGACCCCCGCCTTAACCTCTTGGCCACGTCGCCATCACGATTCTTTGGAGCGGAAGATGGGATTCGAACCCACGACCTCCTCCTTGGCAAGGAGACGTTCTACCAGCTGAACTACTTCCGCTGGTGCCGAGGAGGAGATTTGAACTCCTACGGGCTTTCGCCCACCACCCCCTCAAGATGGCGTGTCTACCGATTCCACCACCTCGGCATCTGGCAGGGGCGGGAGGACTCGAACCCCCGACCTGCGGTTTTGGAGACCGCTGCTCTCCCTAACTGAGCTACACCCCTTTTTTGGAACTACCTGCGGCCTATCTTGTGCCCAAAGCATACTGTGCCAATAAAGGCCAGCAATCCCAACCCAAAGAGCCAGTTCTTCCTGTTCGGGCTCTCTTCGTATCTACCTGATTCCCAGAGTTCTAACCCGATTTGGCTACAAGGCTCACATACGGTCTTGCAGGACTCTATATGCTCAGTACCGTGGCATGCCACCTCGCAGAACAATTTAGAAATCTCGCTCATCTCAACCTCTATATAGTACCCCTGGGGCGACTCGAACGCCCGACACGCGGTTTAGGAAACCGCTGCTCTATCCTCTGAGCTACAGGGGCTCTTTTCGCCTGTTAAGGTCTGTTGCCTACTGGATATTGGCTTATGGTGGAGATAGGGGGATTCGAACCCCCGACCTCTGCGATGCGAACGCAGCGCTCTCCC
>JAUWZB010000009.1 GCA_030615555.1 Dehalococcoidales bacterium | reverse complement strand
TAGCTTCAAGGAATTTATGGAGGGCGGGCTAGGGCAGATCGTTCGCCCCTTGGAGAGGGTGGGCGTCTATGTGCCAGGGGGCACTGCCTGCTATCCATCGACGGTGCTGATGACGGCGATCCCGGCCAGGGTCGCGGGGGTCGGGGAGATCATTGTCACCACTCCTCCTGGAGAGGGGGGAGGAGTTCCCCCGGCGACGCTGGTAGCGGCGGACATCGCAGCGGTGGACCGGGTTTTCAAGGTAGGGGGCGCTCAAGCGATCGCCGCCCTCGCCTTCGGCACCCAGTCCATCCCCAGGGTGGATAAAGTCTGCGGGCCAGGTGGCCTTTTCGTGATCTTGGCAAAGAGGATGGTCTTCGGCGCGGTGGCGATCGATGGCCTTGCCGGCCCCACGGAGACGGTGATCCTAGCGGATGATTCTGCCCCTCCCGCCCGCTGCGCTGCCGACCTTCTGGCACAGGCGGAGCACGATGTGCTGACCTCCGCGATCCTGATCACCACCTCCCCCCGGCTGGCCCAGGAGGTCGATAGTGAGGTGGCGCGCCAGCTTAAAGGGCTGGAGCGGGCCCAAATTGCCCGCCGGTCGCTGGAAGAGAGGGGCAGGATAATTGTGGTCGCCGATATGGACCAGGCTATCGAGCTAATTAACCTCTATGCCCCGGAGCATCTCTCGCTAATGGTGCGCCATGCTTCATCTTATATCGAAAAGATTCGCAGTGCCGGGGGAATCTTTGTGGGCGAAAACTCCCCCGAGGTACTGGGCGACTACGTTGCCGGGCCGAGCCATGTGATGCCCACGGGAGGCAGTGCCCGCTTCAGCTCTCCCCTCGGTGTTGGCGATTTCCTTAAGCTCACCAGCGTCGTTTCTTTAAGCGACGAGGATGTGAAGGCGCTGGGTCCTGTGGCGGTGACCATCGCCAGGGTGGAGGGGCTCACCGCCCACGCTCGAGCGGTGGCGCTAAGGCTTAAGAAGGGTGGTAAATGATGAGCTCTGGCGATGGGGGCATCGAAAAAATGATCCGGGGTGACCTGGGGAGCCTCAAGGCATACCAGCCCATCATCCCCCCCGATGTGCTTAGCGAGCGGGCTGGTGTCCCCATTGAGGGGGTGATCAAGCTCGATGGCAACGAGAACCCCTATGGCTGCTCGCCGAGGGTGGGGCGCGCCCTCGCTAGTTATCCCTTCTACCACATTTACCCCGACCCGGAGCAGCGTGAATTGCGAAAAACATTGGCGGGATATGTCGGGGTGGACGCAGCGCACATTGTAGCCGGCGCCGGCAGCGATGAGCTCATCGACCTCATCCTGCGCCTCTTCCTCGAGCCTGGGGATCAGGTAATCAACTGCGTTCCTACCTTCGGTATGTACCCCTTCTGCACCGAGATTTGCGGCGGTAAGGTCATCGATGTGCCCCGGGACAAGTCCTATGCCATCGACATCGCCGGAATAAAAGAGGCTGTAAATGAAAAAACCAAGGTCATCTTTATCGCCTCGCCCAATAACCCTACCGGGAATATCACCACCCAGCGTGATATCCTTGAGCTGGTTAAGCTGGGCAGGGTGGTGGTGGTCGATGAGGCATATTATGAATTTAGCGGGACGACCGTTGCCCCCCTGGTTCCCGAGTATGAAAACCTGATCGTATTGCGCAGCTTCAGCAAATGGGCGGGACTTGCTGGACTTCGCATCGGCTACGGAATTTTTCCGACCTTAATCGCGGAACAGCTTCTCAAGATCAAGCAACCATATAACATAAACCTGGCAGCTCAGGTCGCGCTCCAGGAGTCGCTTGCCGACATGGAATATCTCCAGGGCACAGTGCAAAAAATCATCTCAGAGCGGGAGCGGCTTTTCGCCAGGCTTGGGGAGCTCAAGTTTCTGGAGTCTTTCCCCTCTCAGGCGAATTTCATCCTTTGCGCCGTGGTTAAAGGGGATGCCCAGGTGATTCATGAGGGGCTACAGAAAAGGGGCGTCTTTATTCGCTACTACGACACCTCGCTCCTGAGGAACTCGCTTCGCATCAGCGTGGGCAAGCCGGAGCATACCGACGCCCTGATAGACGCTTTGAAGGAGATGTGCTAACCTAATCGTCAAGAAAGGAAAGGTCAAATGGCGAAAAAGAGAACGGCGACCATCACCCGCGAGACCGGAGAGACAAAGATAAGCGTGGCGCTCAACATCGATGGCAGCGGAAAAATTGAGACCATAACCCAAATCGGGATGTTTAATCACTTGCTACAGCAGATGGCCACTCACGGGGTGTTTGACTTAAAAGTGGAAGCCCAAGACTATTACAGAACAGATCAGCATCACCTAATAGAGGACACCGCTATTTGTCTGGGGCAAGCGCTCAGACAAGCTCTAGGGAATGGAGAAGGCATCACGCGGATGGGGCATGCCATCGTGCCAATGGACGAGGCGCTGGTGATGGTGGCGGTGGATATCTCGGGCAGGGGACACGCCGTAATTGATCCTCCATTAAAGTTTAGGAGGAAAACGATCGGCGAACTGGAGAGCGAGACGGTGCACGAGTTCCTTGAGAGCTTCGCCAGGGAGGCGAAAATGAACCTCCATGTGAAGGTGCTTTTAGGGAGCAACGACCATCATAAGGCGGAGGCGCTTTTCAAGGCGCTGGGGCGGGCGCTGGATAGCGCCACCAAGATCGATGAGCGAATTGCTGGCAAGGTGCCCAGCACCAAAGGGGTGATCGAGGGCTAGGCTACTTTAGCGATTTTTTCATCGTGTCAAAATCATATATACCTTCGTGATCAAATAGACTATCGAATACCTTTTGTAAAGGCAGTCCTCTTAATACTTCTATCCATAGCTGATATAAATCACAACTTCTTATTATGCAGATATGATTATCCTCTGTAAGTGTCAATACAGGATTTGTGATATCATCTCTTCTTGTGCGTTCTTCTAAAGGCGTCTCACATTGTGTATTCGCGACAAATAACATTCGCTCAACTCTTCCGCTTTGGTTTCTTTCAGTGTGCTCTTGCAAATATGTAAAAAAATCTGCCCAGTGTTCATCGCCCTTTTTTAGCTTCCCCTTAGTACCTGTAACCTCAATTGCCAAACGGCGGCCTGATTTATCTGTTACGAATAAGTCCAGCGAAGAGCCCGAAGGCGTAGGTTCTACCTGTAGCTCCTGGTTCGGAGTAGAAAATAGCTTTTCAACTTGGCGCTGTAGTAGCTCGCCTTTGCCACATAATAGATATAGCATCTCATCGTACTTAAATAACCCCGATTTTAGCGACTCCAATTTTTCCTTACACTGCTCGATTTCACGTGCTATTCTTATTGCTTCTGGTGCGCGATGCTTCTCTGCCCAGTCTGGAATTATAGGGCTTTCTAAACGCTGAATTTGCTCCCTAATGCTTTTTGCGAATTCGGCCAAGACCCTTTCAATTATAGGAGATTCATACAAGTTCGTGGCAGTGCCTATAGAACCTATACTAAAAGGTGGCACAAGAACTAACAGGCCTGGTTGAAGTAAATACTCCGTTGCTACAGCTACGGGTTCTTTAGTATGCTCCGAGACTGCAAGTATCCAAGCATCATGTTGACAAACAGTGCTAAGTTTATCCCATCGTTCATTCTCTTCGGCTCGGTATGTGAAGGTACCCTTTGTATAAGATCCATATGTAGCTATTCCCTGAATTGATGTCCAGAACTCATCAACTCTATCAAAATAAGCCTGTGCTTCTTCCCATTTTGCCAGTACCAATATATTGCTTGAGCGCTTTTTATAGAGCGCGTCAAGCTTTGTGTCTTCTAAAAAGCCTTGATCCAGCCAATCATATGATGTTTCATAATTTTCCCTATACTTACCACTATATGTAGCTATCCCAGCACGTTTTAGGTCTAAGGTACGCTGTTGGTGCTCTCCTCTCCCCCACATGTCTTTTTCATTTACAGCTACAGGCCCTAATAGAGCCACGACAATACCTCCAGCGCTCAAGCACCTTACGATTTCCTCCCCAATTTCGTAGAAATTCTGACCTGTGCCCTCTAGTTGAGCATAGCCATCAGAAGTTGTAGGACCAAAATATAGGTCTAAAATGACATTTCCATAGTTTGCAGCTGATGGACGATCATGCGTCCATGAATATAGTTCTATGTCACTGTTTTTTGACGTTTTATACAACCTATTTGAGATAATTAATGTATTCACTTAACTCCCCCACTCTACCATCACAGTATCGTCGTGGCTGTAGGCCGGGGAACAGCAGTGATCGAGAGCTAAAGCTCCTTGCCAGTGAGGTGGCGATACGCCTCGCGATACCTCTCGGTCGTCTGCGCGATGACATCCTCAGGCAGCATCGGCGCTGGCGGCTCCTTGTTCCAACCAGCTTGGATGAGCCAATCGCGCACCGGCTGCTTATCGAAGCTTGGCTGGGAGCGCCCTGCCTGATACTGGCTCGCGTCCCAGAAGCGGCTGGAGTCCGGGGTCAGCAGTTCGTCGATTAGGATCACCCGGTCGTTAACCAGACCAAATTCCATCTTGGTATCGGCGATGATGATACCCCGCTCTAGGGCGTAATCGTGAGCGTAGCGGTATATCCTCATGGTCTTATCCATCAGCTCCTCGGCTCGCTCCCTGCCCAGTAGCCGCTTCATCTCATCGATGGTGATGGGCTCATCGTGCCCCGATTCTGCCTTTGTCGTCGGGGTGAAGATAGGCTCAGGGAGCTTTTCGCTCTCCACAAGTCCTTTGGGCAGAGGGATGTCAGATACAGTGCCCTTTTCTTGGTACTCGGCCCACGCTGCGCCGGAGATGTAGCCGCGAACCACGCACTCGATGTCGATGCGCTCCGCTTTCCTTACGACCATGGAGCGGCGCGCTACGTAGTCGGGGAAGGAATAGTAGCCGGCGCAGACCTTCTCTCCGTAGACGTTATTCAGCCATGTGGCATCGTCCACCACCGCGATGAGATGGTTGGGGACGAGGTGTGCCGTCTTCGCAAACCAGAAGGCAGAGAGCTGATTCAAGACCGCGCCCTTGTCCGGGATGCCGCAGGGCAAGACTGAATCGAAGGCAGAGATGCGGTCGGTGGCGATGATGAGCAGGCTATCGCCCAGGTCATAGGTATCCCGCACCTTCCCTCGGTAGTAGAGATTGGACAGATTGGTTTCAAGTAGAAGTTCCATAATTTCTCCGAATACGCTTGGCTGGGCTAAACCCTGTGTTTCAACCCCCCTTTCGAGGTCAGTAACTTTTTACCTCTTCTCTCGCTCTAATCTTTCTTTCAACAGCTCCCCGCCAACTCCGACATTATCCGGGGAAGAGGCCCTCAAGTATACCGTAAAAGCCGACTTGTCTATTCCAGTGAGTCTGCTCGCTGTCTTGGTAAAAGAGCTTATAAGCTCTTTCTTCTTCTCATCATCTAACTCTGGACCATAAAAGAAGATTGTAGGCATTTTTGCCTCCTTTCAATTTTTATCCAGTGCCCCCTCCAAATCCGCCCGGCTGGGCTACCATAGCTGCCAAGCACGATACCCCCAGCCCTATCCCAGCCCCAGCCGCGCAAAAATCGCATCCACATGGCGCAGAAAGTAGCCGTAGTCGAAAATGCCCTCAAGCTCAGCCTTTGAAAGGTGTTTGGCGACATTGGGATCGCCACTGAGGAGGTCGAAAAAGCTCACCCGCTCCTGCCACGCCTTCATCGAGTTGCGCTGCACCAGTTCGTATGCATTCTCACGGCTGAGCCCCTTATCGATCAAAGCTAGCATCACCCGCTGGGAGAAGATCAGCCCCTTGGTGACCTCCAGGTTCTCCTTCATGTGCTCAGGGTAGACCTGAAGCCTCTTCATGATGTAGCTGAAGAGGTCGAGGACATAGTCCAGCACTAGGCAGGAGTCGGGTAGGATTATTCGCTCGGTGGAGGAGTGGCTGATGTCCCGCTCATGCCACAGGGCGATGTTCTCCAGCGATGTCAGGGCATGCCCGCGCACCAGCCTCGCCAGGCCCGAGATGCGCTCGCAGAGCTCGGGGTTGCGCTTGTGGGGCATCGCCGAGGAGCCGGTCTGCCCCGGCTCAAAAGGCTCCTCCACCTCCAGGATCTCCGTCCGCTGCAGCCCCCTGATGTCGGTGGCGAACTTCTCCAGGGAGCTGGCGATGATGGCCAATGTTGCTACGAATTGAGCATGGCGGTCACGCTGCACAATCTGGCTGGAAATCGGCGCCGCCTCAAGCTCCAATTTGGCGCAGGCGATTTTTTCGACCTCTGGGGGCACTGAGGCATAGGTGCCCACTGCCCCCGAAATCTTTCCCACCGCTATCGCCTTTCTGGCTTCGGCGAGCCTTTGAGCGTTCCTCTTCATCTCCTCGACCCAGAGGGCGAGCTTCAGGCCAAAGGTGGTGGGCTCGGCGTGGACGCCGTGGGTGCGCCCCATCATGATGGTATGCTTGTGCGCCCCCACCTTCTCCTTCAGCACTGCGATAAGCCCGGCGATGTCCTGGGCCAGGAGGTCTGCTGCCGCCACAAGTTGCAGGCTAAGCGCCGTGTCCATCACATCGGAGGAGGTAAGTCCGAGGTGAATGAAGCGGCTTTCCTCCCCCAGGCTCTCCGCCACCGAG
Source organism: Dehalococcoidales bacterium (assembly GCA_030615555.1). Classification (GTDB taxonomy): domain Bacteria; phylum Chloroflexota; class Dehalococcoidia; order E44-bin15; family E44-bin15; genus JAUWZB01. The sequence goes on along the minus strand of JAUWZB010000009.1, from coordinate 8,111 downwards.
CCGAGGAAGGCGGTCATATCGTGGTGCGTTTTTTTAAGTATCTCCTCGATGCGCTTAATACTGAAGCTGGCGTTTTTTATCTTGGGGATCGCCTCCTTTGGGATGGCCCCTAATTCAGCCCAGGCTTCGCAGACAGCGATCTCCACCTGGAGCCACTTCTCGAACTTCGATTCATCGGACCAGACCTTTTTCATCTGTGGCCTTGAATATCGCTCAATCATTTTTTCGTCCTTTTTCGAGCTTCGCGCTGCCCGGATAATGGCTCTCGATAGCTTTCTGACAGGCTTAGGCGGTATTTTCCATATGCTTCTTTAATTTTTTTATGCTTTAGCGCGAGAATTGCAGCAGCTAGTAATGCTGCATTCTTCGCCCCATCGATGGCAACACAGGCCACCGGCACCCCGGCAGGCATCTGAGCCATGGAGTAGAGGGCGTCCACCCCCTTGAGTTCGCTTGTTGCCAGGGGGACGCCGATGACAGGCAGGGTGGTCCAGCTTGCGAGGACGCCGGGGAGATGCGCTGCTCTCCCAGCACCAGCGATGATCACCTCAAGCCCTCGCCCCTCGCCCTTTACCCCATACTCCCGCACCTTTTCAGGGTTTCGATGGGCTGAGATGACCGAGACCTCATATTCGATGCCCAGCTGCTGAAGCATGTCCAGCGCTGGCTGCATCAATGGCTCATCGGATTTACTTCCCATGACCACGCCGACTAGTGTCATATCGAAGCTCCAATCATAAGATTAAGCACAAACCGGCCTGGCTCCTACCAGGACACGACAAGCATGCCACCAGATGAGATCGCTTCTCTTGACTAAGTCGAAGTAGGAGCGCGGAGACCGGGTGAAAAGTTTCAATAGGACTCGGCCTAACTCGAGGCTGGGCATTAACTGGGTATCCACTGCCTCTTGGTAGTCTTTTAGATTAATTGTACCAGACCGTAATGCGCTCGCGATTACCGGGGCCGCAAGTTGGGCGCTCTTAATTGCGTAGTAAATGCCCTCTCCGCTAAGAGGGTGAATTAAACCGGCAGCATCGCCAAGTAAGAGGACATTGCCCCGCTGAATAGCCATCCCCCGTCTTCGCATAGGCATGAGGTGCCCTTTGAAATCGGTAACCTGGTAGTTTCCCAGGTGCTGGAGCAACCGTTCCAAGTAAGGTTTAAACCTTTTTGATAAATGAACAGGCCCCTCGACCCCGACGGACAGATGGTCCTTTTTGGGGAAAACCCACCCATAGCCGCCGGGTATTTGCCCTAAATCTAGTCCAATAAGGGAATCCCAATCGGATAATTTATCCTCGGTAACAGAGACTTCGGCTTCGAGGCCGAGATCAAGTTCGACATCCCTCATTAAGCCTAATTTCTTGGCTACCATCCCTTTGGCACCATCTGCGCCGGCGAGAATTTCGGCAGTAAAGGGGCCCTCGGGGGTCACCACCTTAACCCTGGAAGCTGTTATCTCCAGTTGATCAGCCCTCACGCCATCAATGACAGCCGCGCCAGCTTCTTGAGCCTTCTGGACGAGGAAGTGATCGAATTTGCTACGCATCACCATATAAATTAAGGGTTCCTTATGCCGCTTAATGCACTCGTCGCTGAGCTGATACATGATTCTGGCCCCGTAAGCTATTCCCTCAGTCACCGCGCTGATGTCAAAGTCAAGTAAGTTGGCCGCCCTAAAAGTGATCCCCCCGGCGCAGGGCTTGCCTCGGGGTAGCTTCTCTTTTTCGAGGATGAGCACTGCTAGCCCCCGGCGGCCCAGCTCATAACCTAGCGTGGCGCCAGCAGGACCGGCGCCGACGATTATTATATCATAGGAACTCATGGGCTACCTCTCTCGCCCCAATGTCCTTGCGGTAATGGCAGCCCTCAAAATGAATGCGCGGGATATTGCTATAGACCCCGTCCCTCGCTTCAGCGATTGTCCTGCCCGTGGCGGCCACAGTGAGCACCCGCCCGCCATCAGTATATATTATGCCCTCGCTCGCCTTCGTTCCGGCATGAAACACCAGGATGTCCTCATCGACTTTATCTAATCCCTCGATGGGGAAGCCTATTTTGTAGCTGCCGGGATAACCGCCCGATGCCATGACCACCCCAACGCAGGCTTCATCGCGCCACTTAATCTCGATTTTATCCAGCCGCTCATCGAGCACCGCCAGCATGATGTCCACCAGGTCGCTCTTAAGAAGCGGGAGCATCACCTGGTTCTCGGGGTCGCCGAAGCGGGCATTGAATTCTAAGACCTTTGGTCCCTCTTCCGTCAGCATAAGCCCGGCATAGAGAACGCCTTTATAGGGCTTGCCCTCCTTTGCCATCGCCTGCACCGTAGGTTCAAGGATGGTATCCCTCACCCGATTTATCAGGTCCGCACCGAAGAAATTTGGCGGGCTGTAGCTACCCATGCCGCCTGTATTAGGCCCCTCATCGCCATCGCAGGCCCTCTTGTAGTCGCAGGCGGGCACCATAGGAACGACGGTTTTGCCATCGGTGAAGGCAAGTAGGCTCACCTCTTTCCCCGTCAGCCACTCTTCCACCAGAACTTGGTCACCGGCCTCGCCGAAGATGCGCTTCTCCATGATCTCGGAGAGCGCCGCTAGCGCCTCAGCGGTGGAATTCGCTACGATCGAACCTTTGCCTGCCGCCAGCCCATCTGCCTTGACCACGATGGGGGGCTGCTGAGCCTTGACATAATCTTTTGCCTCGCCAAAGGATGAAAAACTTCGGCTCTTGGCGCAGGGGATGCCATATCTTTGCATCAGCCCCTTGGCGAAAACTTTGCTTGACTCGATCTTCGTCGCCTCTTTGGTGGGACCGAAGATGGGGATGCCACGACCTTGAAAAAGATCGACGATGCCTACGGCAAGCGGGGCTTCCGGGCCGACCACGGCGAGATCGATGCTTCGTTCTTGGGCCGCTTGGGTCAGGGAGTCAAGCTCGGTAGGTTTAATGTCCAGATTTTTTGCGATGAGGCCAGTCCCCGCATTCCCTGGAGCGACATAGATCTCCTTAACGCTGGGGCTCTGTCTGAGCTTCCAAACCAGGGTGTGCTCCCTGGCCCCCCCGCCAATGACTAGCACCTTGAGCAATTGTTCTCTCGCCAGCGGTGTGCTACTCCTTCACAACTTCTGTCCAGCGCGCAATGCCAGAATCGCAAACCATGCCGCGAGCACAAAGATACCGATTGCAATCAGCAACCAGGAGTTTGACTCTAGCCCGATCTCCTTATCGAGTGCCTCGCTCACGATCCCCACCACTATACATCCCAGGGCCACTACCGCAAAGAGGTATGCCAACAGTGTCCTAACCCCTGTTTTCATCTCTATTGCCCCCTTTATAGCAGGTTATAGCCCCTCTTTTTTGAACATCTCGGCCTGGAGGGGATCGAGCTTCTGAATGAGCTTGGTAAGCTCGACGACATGCTCCTTTTCATCGTCACGAATGTGCGCTAAGACCTTTCTCGCCTCTTCGTCATCTATGGTGTCGATGTGGTCTTGATACTGATTGATCGCCTGAAGCTCTCCAATCAAGTCCTCTCGCAGCATCTCCAGATCTAGCTCCAGGGCTCCCTCATCTTCATAGTCGGAATCGTAGGTCATTTATCGCCTCCTTTATTCCCATTCTATAGTTGACGGCGGCTTTGAGGAGATATCATAAACCACCCGGTTTACCTCAGGGACCTCGTTGACGATGCGATTTGAGATGCGCGCCAGCAGGTCGTATGGGAGGCGGGCCCAGTCGGCAGTCATGGCATCCTCCGAGGTCACGGCGCGGATCGCAATGAGATAGCCATAAGTGCGGAAATCTCCCATCACCCCAACGCTCCTGGTATCGGTCAAGACAGCGAAGCTCTGCCAGAGCTGACGGTATAGCTCCGCCTTCTTGATCTCGTTCATCACGATCCAGTCGGCAGCCCGCAATATCTCCAGCTTCTCCCCGGTTACCTCACCGATAATTCTGATGGCCAGCCCCGGTCCTGGGAAGGGCTGGCGCCATACCATCTCCTCAGGCATGCCCAGGGCGAGCCCCACCTCTCTGACCTCATCCTTGAACAGGTTGCGAAGCGGCTCAATCAGGGAAAGGGTCATCTTTGTCGGCAGACCACCCACATTGTGATGGGTCTTTATCTTCGCCGAGGCTCTGCTCTCTGGGGTGACGCTCTCGATAACATCGGGGTAAAGGGTTCCCTGAGCCAGGAAATCCACTCTTCCCAGCTTGGCGGCCTCCTCCTCGAACACCCGGATGAATTCCTCCCCCACCAGGCGGCGCTTCATTTCAGGCTCACTAACTCCCTTAAGGCGCTGGAGAAACCTATCGGTGGCATCGATGTAGATGATGTTCATCCTCAGGTTCCGCTGGAAGGTATTGATGGTGCGCTCCGCCTCCTCCTTGCGCAGGAGGCCGTTATTGACAAAGATGCAGGTTAGCTGATCGCCGATGGCACGGTGAACCAGCGCTGCCGTTACTGCAGAGTCGACACCCCCAGAGAGGGCGCAGATAACTCGACCCTTCCCTACCTGCTTTCTGATCCTGGCTACGCTCTCCGCGATAAAGTTACCGGCGGTCCAGTTGCCGCTGCAGCCACAGATATGGTAAAGGAAGTTTTTCAGGATCTCCTTTCCTTGGGGGGTATGGGCCACCTCGGGGTGAAACTGTAGTCCAATGATCCCATGCTCATTGCCCATGGCAGCGACGGGGGAATTTTCGGTGTAACCCAGGGTGGTAAAGCCAGGGGGCATCTCCACAATCTGGTCTCCGTGGCTCATCCAGACAGGTAGGGAGGGGGGCAAGTCAGCGAAAATGGGCGATTCCACGGTAGCCTGATGCAGGATGGCATGACCGTACTCATGCCTCGTTCCCGGGGACACCCTCCCTCCAAGCTGATGGGTGAGCACCTGCATGCCATAGCAAATGCCCAGTATGGGGAGATGGCTTTCATAGATGTGGGCCGGGGCGATGGGTGCTCCGGAGTCGTAGACGCTGGCTGGGCCCCCGGAGAAGATGAACCCCCTAGGCTTAAGAGAGGCTATCCTTTGCCATGGGGCATCATAGGGCAAAACCTCGCTATAGACTTGGCACTCCCGCACCCTCCGGGCGATGAGCATGCTGTATTGCGAGCCGAAGTCGATCACCACCACTGCCTCGCGATCCGCCTCAGGTGCCTTCTCCGCGACGGGCTGCTCGCCAGCCTTTTGCTTGGCGATCTCTAGATATGCGGAGACCTCCAGGTCATCGCTGGTGGTAACCCTAAAGCTATCCTCTTTCCCCTCCATCGCCCGCCAAATCCTCGACCAAAGCTTATCACTGTGGTATACTGGCGTCAAGATGGAGGGGCAGATTCATCAGGCGATCGATACCCTGAAGAATGGTGGGATCGTCGCCTTCCCCACGGACACCGTCTATGGGCTGGGTGCCAGTGCCTTTGACGAGGGTGCTGTTTTAAGGGTTTATGAAGCGAAGGGGAAGCCGCGCCGTCTTGCCCTTCCCCTGCTCCTTGCCGATGTCTCCCAGATTGGGGCTGTGGCCAGGGATGTGCCTGAGATCGCATGGCGGTTGGCAAAGCACTTCCTCCCCGGAGGTTTAACCCTGGTTTTATATAAATCGCCTTCAGTATCGAGTCTGATCACGGGAGAGGGCGAAAAAATTGCGGTGCGGGTGCCGGCTCACCCCATTCCTATCGCCCTGATCGAGGGGCTGGGCACCCCGATTACCGGCACAAGCGCCAACCTCACCGGTAGCCCTAGCCCCCTGACGGCCCAGGAGGTTTATCATCAACTGGGGGACAGGGTCGATCTCATCATCGATGGCGGCAGATGTCCCGGAGACGTTGCTTCCACGGTTCTCGACCTCACCGCTGAGCCCCCCAGAATTCTCAGGGAAGGGGCGATAAGCCGTGAGGAGATCGCGACGGTATGCAAAGTTTCGTTCTTAACGGAGGCAGGGAAGTAGATAGCCTTCAACTTAAAGATCAACCCTTGCTTAGTTAGGCGCATCGTAAAGTTCAAAAAAGGAGGGCTAATGCGGATCGCTATTGGCTGCGACCATCGGGGGCTGAATCTAAAAAAGCAAATTATGGAGCTCCTTGCGGAGCTGGGGCACAAGTATGAGGACTTCGGCTGCTACGATTCTGGCTCGGTAGACTATCCCGATATTGCGGGCAAGGTAGCTCAGGCAGTGGCCGAGGGGTGTGTGGATCACGGCATTTTGATCTGCAACACGGGCATTGGCATGAGCATCGTGGCCAATAAGGTGCCCGGAATCCGTGCTGCCCTCTGCCATGATACCTTCAGCGCCCAGCGCAGCAGAGCGCATAACGATGCCAATGTCCTCTGCCTTGGGGAGTGGGTGGTGGGGGAGGGCCTAGCCAAAGAGATCGTCAAAGCCTATCTTGCTACTGAGTTTGAAGGGGGGAGGCACGCCCAGCGCCTGGAGAAGGTGCGGGTACTGGAGCGCAAAGGCCCGGGGACGAGCCCATGATCGAGAGATTCGGATGCCTCGGCAGCAGGCCCTTCCTTGTCGATCGGGAATATTGAATATGGTTGTGTTGCAGAATCCTTTCTTCTATGCCTTTGTAGCCCTCTTTGGCCTCTGTCTGTCAAGCCTGTGGTTCTCCAGCAAGAAATTGGGAAGGAGCTGGCTTTATGGAGCTACATGCGTTGCCATTTTCGCCATCGGGAGATTATTGCTACCCATGCCCTTCGTCCTCCAGCCGAGGCTGGAGATCTCAGACATGATTGCAAACGTAGTGGGATGGCCCATCCTGATTTTGGGCCTTATTTTCTGCCTTCTCGCTGCCCTCCAGATAAAGCCGGTGACTGCCCCTGACAGGAACGAACCCCTAAAGACCACCGGGCTATACGGCATCGTGCGCCATCCCATCATTGTGGGAGAAACCATCTGGCCCATGGGGCTATCTGTTCTGATGGCGTCGACTATAGGGATGGCGCTGACCCCCTTCTGGTTCCTCTGCCTGTATATGGGTACTAGGGTCGAAGAGGAACAGATGGAGCAGATCTTTGGAGATGAGTATCGGGAATATAAGAGAAGGGTGCCAGGATACATACCTTTTCTGAAATGCTTGAGCGCAAAGGAGGGATAGGGGGAATAGGTTGGTGAGCTTTAAGGACAGGTGGGTTGAGCTTCTTTACCAGGCGTCAAAAAGCCCTCCAAAGCGGAGGGCACTGGTTACACCTGTAGGGATTGTGTTTTGGTGCAGCCTCACCGCCCTGCTTGTCTTTGCCTCCCTATGGGTGGACGGCCTAGCCCATTTCCCGAGATTTGTCTCCCCCCCGCTCAGCTTCGTTATGGGCTCGATTCCCCTCGCCTTGTGGGCCTTTGTAGTCGGATGGCCCGTGGTGCGCTTCTTCAAGGCCAGGGGATCGCCGGTGCCCCTCAACCCGCCACAGGAGCTGGTAACCACCGGCCTCTATGCCTATGTCAGGAATCCCATGGTCAGCGGGTGGCTCATCGGCATGTTCGGCCTTGGGGTGCTGCTGGGTTCAATTGCCCTCACCTTCATCTTCACCCCGCTTTTTGCCATCCTCAACATGATCTACCTTCAAGCCATCGAGGAGAGGGAGCTTGAAAAGAAGTTTGGCGAGGAATATCTCAGGTATAAGGAAAAGGTCCCTATGTTTATCCCCAGGCTGAGGAAGTGATAAAATGGACCGAGAAAAAGTTCAAGGGCAAATCAATCCGATAGAGGGGGCGAAAGGATGAAGCTGGCAATCACGGGAAAGGGAGGCGTGGGGAAGACTACCCTGGCAAGTCTGCTGGCGCACCTTTACGCCACTGAAGGAAAGGCTGTGCTGGCTATAGATGCCAACCCCGATGCCAATCTCGCCATGGCTCTCGGTCTTCCTCATGATGAGGCGCGGCAGATCACCCCGATCGCTGAAATGAAGGACCTGATTGAGGAGCGCACCGGCGCCAAGCCGGGAAGCAGCGCCCCCTTTTTCAAGCTCAACCCCAGGGTCGATGACATCCCTGAGCGGTTCTCGGCGAAAATAGACGGGATCAGGCTGCTTATTATGGGCACGGTGAAGACAGGGGGAAGCGGTTGCATGTGCCCGGAGAGCGCCCTCCTCAAAAACTTGATGAATCACCTCCTC
>JAUWZB010000113.1 GCA_030615555.1 Dehalococcoidales bacterium | reverse complement strand
CCCTTTTTTATTAAGGTTCCGGCCCTATCCCCTTGTCTCCTCCAGCTCCAGAAGGTGGCCCAGCTTCTGCTGCTTCGTCTCAAGATAGTGTAGATTGATGGGATTGGGCCTGACAATGAGCGGCAACGTCTCTACCACCCTGAGCCCGTAGCCCTCAAGTCCCACCACCTTTCTCGGATTGTTGGTTAAGAGGCGAATATCCCTGAGACCGAGGTCCACCAATATCTGGGCGCCAATGCCGTAGTCGCGAAGGTCGGGGGGGAAGCCCAGCGATTCATTGGCCTCCACAGTGTCCAGACCCTCGTCCTGGAGGGCGTAGGCCGCGATCTTGTTATGAAGCCCGATCCCTCTCCCCTCCTGCCTCATATAGAGAAAGACCCCCCTTCCCTCTTTGGCGATAGCCTGCATTGCCATGGCGATCTGGTCGCCGCAATCGCACCTCAGGCTGTCGAAGATGTCTCCGGTAAGGCACTCGCTATGCACCCGAACCAGCACCGGCTCCTCCCCCGATATGTCCCCTTTCACCAGTGCCACATGCTCATCGGGGTCGATGGTGCTCCTATAGGCGATGGCAACAAAATCGCCATGCTTTGTAGGCAGATTCGCCTGAGCTATCCGCTTAACCAGCTTCTCATGGCGCCTACGATAGGCGATGAGCTCGGCAATGCTCACCATCTTTAGCCCATGCTGCTCTGCCAAGGCCTCAAGCTCAGGGAGGCGTGCCATGGTGCCATCCTCCGCCATGATCTCGCAAATGACGCCCGCAGGGTAGAGGCCGGCGAGCCTTGCCAGGTCCACGATGGCCTCAGTATGCCCCACCCTCACCAGCACCCCACCCTCCCTGGCCCGCAGCGGGAAGGTGTGACCGGGGCGAGCAAGATCCTCAGGCTCAGTCGCGGGATCAAGCACCGCTTTGATGGTGGCCGCCCGATCGTAGGCGGAGATGCCGGTAGTAACCCTATGTTTTGCCTCGATTGATATGGTGAAGGCAGTTTCATGCTTTGAGGTGTTTTCCCCAACCATCATCGGGATGCTCAGTTCATCGAGCCGCTCCCCGATGATGGGCAGGCAGATGAGCCCCCGGCCATGCTTCGCCATGAAATTGATCGCCTCCGGGGTGATCTTGTCCGCCGCCATGGCCAGGTCACCCTCATTCTCACGACCCTCGTCGTCGACGATGATTATAAACCTTCCCGCCTTTATGTCCTCGATCGCCTCTGGAATTGTTGCCAGCCCCATTTCCCACCTCCTTTTTCGACCGTTAGCAACATCTCCATTAACTGCGCTAATGCTTTCGATAACTAGAATAATAATTGCGACCTATTTTAGCGTGCCAAAAAGCCATGCTCGGCCAAAAATTCCATAGTTATCGCCTCTCCCCCTTCCCTTAGCCGCGCCACATACTTAGCGATGATGTCCACCTCTAAATTTACCATATCCCCAGGCCTTCTGCCACCGAGAGTGGTATTCTCCAGCGTATAAGCGACCAGCGAGACACTGAATGAGGTAGAATTACATTCTACCACAGTGAGGCTCACCCCATCTACCGCAATAAAGCCCTTTTCAACTATATACCTCATTATCTCTTGAGGTGCTTCAAATTTCAAGAGGAGGGCCTCTTTCTCCGGCGTCACCGCACGCACCCTGCCCACGCCATCGACATGCCCCTGAACGAAGTGCCCCCCAAAGCGACCGCCCACCGCCAGGGGGCGTTCCAGATTCACCCCATCGCCGGGGCGAAGCGCCCCAAGGTTGGTGCGCCGCAGTGTCTCAGGCATCACATCAACGGAGAAGGAATCGGGCGAGAGCTCGATGATGGTGAAGCAGGCTCCATTTACAGCGATGCTATCGCCCGGCTTCGTATCCTCGAGCACCTTCTTGGCACCGATGCTGAGCTTTCCCGGGCGAGCCCCCTTAACCTTGCCTACCTCTTCAACGATTCCGGTGAACATCTTTTCGCTTTTTCGCCCTATTAGCCTAAAACCTTAAATGTTCGGCCTCTGCTAATTTCCACCCTTTGTCTCACCGTGCTGCCACATACCCGCATATCATCACATCATCGCCGCAGCGCTCCACCTTGACATGGCTCAGCCGGAGCGCCTGGGCTATTTCGTTCGCTCCCCTCCCCGCCACCGCCAGCTTCGCTTCCTTCCCGCCAAGGATCACCGGGGCGATGAAGGCAACCACCTTATCCACCAGCCCCTGGTCGAAAAAAGAGCCCAGCAGGGTGCCCCCGCCCTCCACCAGAACGCTGGTGATCTCCCTCCTGCCAAGCTCTACCAAGAGCTCCCCAAGGTCGACCAGCCCCTCCCGGGACGGGAGCTCCAATACCTCAGCCCCCGCTTCTTCGAGCTTTTTCACTCTGGCGGGGTCGGCAGCAGGAGTTGCTGCCACTATCGTTATGCCTGGCTCGCTGAACACTTGCGCTGTGGATGGCGTGCGTGCCTTGCTATCCACGATGACCCTAATCGGCTTTTTTCGTTCTCCCCTCTCCTCTCCCGTCCCCTTTCGCTCTCCCCCCTCCCCCCGCACCGTGAGCATAGGATCGTCGGCAAGAATGGTGTTGACCCCAACCATGATGGCATCCGCCGCCCAGCGCAGTCGATGAACATATTCCCTAGACTCCTCGCCGCTGATCCACCGGGAGTCGCCCGTCCCGGTGGCGAGCTTGCCATCGAGGCTCATGGCGAATTTTACGGTGACAAAGGGCAGGCCGGTGGTGATGAACTTGATATAGGCTTCGTTAAGCTCTCGGGCCTCCTCCTCATGCTCCCCGAGGAGGGTCTTTATCCCGGCCCCCTCCAGCGTCGCCTTCCCCCGACTCGAGACCAGCGGATTGGGGTCGATGGTGGCGATATGCACTTCGGCGATGCCCCCCTCGATAATCGCCTGAGTGCAAGGCGGGGTGCGCCCGAAGTGACAGCAGGGCTCCAGCGTTACATACATCGTGGCGCCACGGCTCTTCTCCCCAGCCTGCCTCAGTGCCGCCACCTCAGCATGGGCGGAGCCCGGTGGCTGAGTATAGCCCTCGCCGATAATC
>JAUWZB010000107.1 GCA_030615555.1 Dehalococcoidales bacterium | reverse complement strand
AAAAATGAAGGCCGAAATAATCTCCATCGGCACCGAACTCCTCTTGGGAGAGATTACCGACACCAATGCGTCCTACCTTGCCTCACAATTGCCACTACTGGGGATCGACCTTCTCTGGATCACCCAGGTGGGCGATAACCTTGATCGGTTGAGGGAGTGCCTGGAGCGTGCCTGGGGCCGCTCCGATGTCGTGCTAACTAGCGGGGGCCTGGGTCCCACAGAGGATGACCTCACCCGCGAGGCCATCGCCGCGATGCTTGGCGAGGAGCTGAGCGTGGACCCGGAGCTGGAGCGAGGGCTCAGGGAGTTCTTCTCCCGTCGCAGCTTCCCTATGCCAGAAAGCAATATCAAGCAGGCCACCCTCATCCCCTCGGCCCAGGCGATCCCCAACCCCTGGGGCACCGCACCTGGCTGGTGGGTGGAGCAGGGGCAGGGGGAGTGGGGAGAACGAAAAACCTTAATCGCCATGCCCGGCCCGCCCGCGGAGATGCAGCACATGTGGGAGCAGGAGGTCTCGGGGAGGCTGCGGGAAAGGCTGAGAAACCAGATCATCCTGTCAAGGACCATCAAGACCTTCAGCATGGCCGAATCGGCCGTGGCTGAGATGGTGAGCCCCCTCCTCTCATTAGCCAATCCTACCCTCGCCGTCTACGCTAAGCCCGATGGCATTCACCTGCGCCTGACCGCCAAAGCTAAGACGAGGGAGGAGGCGGAGAAGATGATCGCCAAAAGGGAAACCGAGATCCGCTCCCTTCTCGGCGATATCATCTGGGGCCGCGGTGAGGAAACCCTGGAGGGCGTGGTGGGAAACCTCCTTGTCGAAAAGGGGCTCACCCTCGCCACTATGGAATCGTGCACGGGGGGACTACTTGCCAATACGATAACCGATGTTCCCGGGAGCTCCAGCTACTTCAAAGGGGGGGTAGTCGCCTATACCAATGAGGCGAAGATCTCCTACGGTGTAAGCGTCTCGCTCATCGCCCAACATGGCGCCATCAGCCCTGAGGTAGCAGGGGAGATGGCGGAGGTGGCAAGAGAGAGGCTGGGGGCGGACATCGGGGTAGGCATCACAGGAGTGGCCGGCCCCACCCAAGTGGAGGGGAAGCCTATCGGCACCGCCCATATCGTCATCGACGATGGGAAGGAGAAAAGGCTTGTTTTGGGCGTTTACCCCCCGCTGCGCCGCGAGGTGAAGCGCCGCGCCACCTACCACGCCCTCTTCGAGCTGAGAAAATCGCTCTTATCTATCAAATAGCCCAACCACTTTGCACTTAAGAAGAACTACGATGTTGCCATTCTAGTCTCTGGTGATGGGGACTTCGCAGATATAGTCCAAATGGTCAAAGATGAAGGGCGAAAAGTACAGATTGTTACCTTTTCAGGACACGTGCATATGAATTATTGGGGGCTTGTGACGGAAAGGAGGTGATGTGTCACTAATCACCTGAAGGAGTACAAGGGGTTGAAAAAGTGTAAGGAAGATGGTATAATATAAAAGATTGATCACCGGTTGAACCTTTAAATCCAGTCCTGCGAGGCTGGCAAGGGAAGCAGCAATAGAAGTTAATAGGGCGAAATCCTAGGTCCCCTTGCCAGCAAACTGGCGAGGGGATTTTTTAATGCCTGAGAAAGTGATCCTGGACGAGGAAGATATCCGCCGTGCCTTAACCCGTATTGCCCATGAGATTGTGGAGCGAAATCACGGGTGCGACGGCATTATTCTTATCGGGGTGCACACCCGTGGCGTGCCCCTGGCGAAGAGGATCGCCGCAAATATGAAGGAGTTCGAACAGGCGGAGATCCCCGTTGGCGACTTGGATATCAGCCTTCACCGCGATGACCTTCCATCCCTAGGGGTGCAACCTTTCCTTCATCCCACAAATATCCCTGCCGATATTGAGGGGAAGCGCATCATCCTAGTCGATGATGTCCTGTACACCGGCCGAAGCACTCGTGCGGCCATGGATGCCCTCATCGACTTTGGGCGTCCCCAGTCTATTCAGTTAGTGGTGCTTGTTGACCGGGGCCACCGCGAGATCCCCATTCGCGCCGACTACGTAGGAAAGAATATGCCCACCTCAAGGGATGAGGAGGTTGAGGTGCGTCTCAAGGAGGTCGATGGCAGGGATGAGGTGGCCATTGTAAAAGGTGGGGGCGAGCGACAGTCCGTCGGTAAGCGATAGCATTTTTTATTTTGCAGAGGAGGGAGTTCATCATGAGCTTAGCAAATAGAAGTCTGATCACGATAGATGACCTCTCAAACCAGGAGATTGAGGCAGTTTTTTCCTTGGCAGATGAAATGTCTGACTCAATGAATGAACAGTCCAGTGTATGCCAAGGCAGGATCATGGCGAGTCTGTTTTTTGAACCAAGCACCAGGACACGGTTGTCGTTCGAGGCTGCGATGCACCGGTTAGGAGGTGGTGTAATATCTGCGGTGGAAATGGGGGTGACCTCGCTGTCAAAGGGCGAAAGCATTGCTGATATGGCAAGGGTAGTGGGGCGCTACGCTGATATCATCGTCATTAGGCACCCGTGGGAGGGGGCTGCCAAGGTAGCTGCTGACTACGCCGGTGTACCAGTAATAAATGCTGGCGATGGGGCTCACGAGCACCCAACCCAGACATTATGTGATCTTTACACCATCAAGAACGAGAGGCAAACCATCATGGGGCTGAAGATTGCCCTATGTGGAGACCTAAAATATGGCCGTACAGTACATTCCCTTACCTATGCACTCGCCCGCTTTGGTGCTGCAAGAATCTATTTTTGTCCTGGGCCAGGACTAGAGATGCCTCCGCATGTGCTGGGAAAATTGACTCAAGACTACGGTGGCAAACTGCTAAAGGCTCCCACCGATGACCTACAATCGCTTACTCAGACGCTGGCAGGTCAAAGTGTGGATGCGATATATATTACGCCAAGCGATTCCCATCAATTAGCACTTATGCCTGGTGTCCAGATTAAGATCGACATCAGGGATGGTGCTATTTATCTCACCAGGTTGCAAAAGGAAAGGGCTGAGGACGTAGGCCCAGGTGCAGTTTCAAAAAAGGACTATCCAGTGATAGATGCCCGCCTCCTTAAAAGGAAAGGGCTCGAGCGCACCTTGGTCATGCACCCCTTGCCCCGTATCGATGAGCTTGCCTATGAGATAGATGCTGACCCGCGAAGTATGTACTTCGAACAGGCGGCACGGGGGGTGCCGATTAGAATGGCCCTCATCGCACTCCTGCTCGGAGCTAAGCAGGTCGATATTCCTGAGAAGGAAGGGCCACCATTTGTTCAAAAGATAGGCTATCCCGTTTATAATCGCG
>JAUWZB010000047.1 GCA_030615555.1 Dehalococcoidales bacterium | reverse complement strand
CAACCATGATCTTGCCCGCCATACCAAAGCCGATGGCAACCTGGGCTCGACCTACCTGGAGGGTCACCGGGCCCCGCATAAACATCGCGCTTACCTTGGTTATCCGCTTACCCGGTCTGATGCCCATGGAATGGAGGCGATCGACTAGGCCGTGTCCCCCCAAGATCTGAACCACCGTTCCCGATTGCCCTGCCTGCATCTGGTGCACCGTTACTTGCCTCTTTGCGTTCACAGGACCCCTTTCCAGGAGTTATCTCTTTTTCTAATGCTCCTCGCGGCACCGCTCACAGTAGCCCTCCAGAGAAACCGAAGCGTTCAGGATCTCGAAGCCACATTGCCGGCTTACATCCTCCTTCATCCGCTTGGTCAAGGGGTACTCAAACTCGATCACCTTGCCGCAGCCCAGGCAGATTAAATGGTGATGTTCCCTTTCCCTCTTGACCTCATAATGATGATGCTCCTCGGCGAAGTGCCGCTCCTCCACCAGCCCCAGCTCCTTAAACAGGCTGAGGGCGCGATAGACCGTGGAGAGACTGAGGCGTGGTTCCCGCTCCTTGGCCAGGCGATAGAGCTCATCGGCATCGAGGTGACCTTCCGAGCGGCGTAAAATGTCGAGAAGCAACCTTCGTTGACTGGTGACCCGCTGCCCCTTTAGTTTTTCTACCATGATCCCGTTTCCTCCCAGATAGTAATCGAAAATGAGAAGCATTTGCAATAAAATTATATCACCCTTCTCCCTGCTTGGCAAGGCCCTTAAATTTTTGTCTTGGTGCTTTCGGATATGTTAAAATGTACGGGCGAATGGGGGATAACGTGGTTGTTGATGAAATCGCATTAGAGGAGGTGCTTATGACAGCTTTAATAAACCAAGGAGGAAGCTCATGAACTGGCTCGATATTGTCCTGATGGTCGTTTTGGCGCTGGCGACCTTCTTGGGGGTATGGCGGGGGATCATCAGCATGGTCCTCCCCCTCGCCGGGATCATAATTGGCGTTTTCCTGGCCGGGCAGCACTATGGCACAGTGGGCGGATGGCTGCCAATCGATAACCCCGAATACGCCAAATGGGCGGCCTACGCCATCATCATCGTCGCTGTTCTTATCGTGGCGGTTATCCTGGCCGTTATCCTGAGGAGATTTATCAGGTGGGTACTCCTGGGATGGGTCGATCGCCTTGGTGGGGGCATTCTCGGCCTGGTATTGGGTGGCCTGATCTGTGCCGCCATTCTGGCAGCATGTGTTAAGTTCGAGTTGGGCTCAGGTTTCATTCAGGACTCGGGCATTGCGAGATTGCTCCTCGACTGGCTCCCAGCGGTGCTTGCCCTGCTTCCTGAGGAGTTCGACGTGGTGAAGGACTTCTTCCAGTAGGGCGACCCTTTTTCGCTCTGGTGGGTCAGGGGAGGAGGGTGGCGGCGCTAATTCACTTCACCTGTAAAGGGGCACAATGTCAAAAAAGCCCAATTGGCTTTATATTCCGGAATGGCTTTTAGGTGACACCTGGCATTTCCCCTATGCCTACAAAACCTTCCGCAAATACATCCCCAGAGAGGCGCTGGTCCTGGAGGTTGGCTTTGGCAGTGGCAGAATCCTTACCCGAATCGCCAGGGAGCTGAACTGTAAATGTGTGGGCGTCGATATGGCGGAGGGCGCTTTCCCCTCGCTCTCTTTCTTCTCTCAGCAACAGGGGGTAAAGGTGGAGGCGATGAAGGGCGATGGCTTCTTCCTCCCCTTTAAGGACGAGAGCTTCGATGTAGTCTACTCGGAGGGGGTGATCGAGCACTTCCCCATTGGTCGCGCTGAGGAGATGGTTAGGGAGCATGCTCGCGTTTGCCGACTGGGGGGTCTGGTGATCGTCTCTGTGCCCAACAAATTCGCCTTTTTCCATTCTCTGACAAAGCTTTTATTGGGCCACAGGTTTCTCTTCTCTCCTGAGGCTAGCCTCTCCACCTTCCAGCTTTCCCGGTTGATGGCAAGGGGGGGTCTGACCTCGCTAGTGAGGGATGGCTTTGCCTTCGGCTGCCAGTTCTATATGTTCCAGGCTTTCTTCCTCGATCAGGCCTCTTCCCCGATGCTGACGGGGATCGTGATGAGACTGCTTGCCCTTTTTAAGAAAACAAACCTCTACCACTTTGAGAATCCGTGGTTGAATTCCCTAATCGGCTTTCAGACCCTGGTTGTGGGGCGTCGGGAATACTAGCGCGGCGTTAATAAGTGCCCGAGGCAGGTTCCTCCCCTGGGTGAAGTTTACGCCACTTCTCTAGGAGCTGCTCCTTTGTTTCTTTATGCTCTGGGTCAGGAGTGCAGCAACCGTCGATAGGGCATACCTCAGCACAGCGCGACGCTTCGGCGATGCCGACACACTCGGTGCACTTTTCCGGGTCGATTGTATAGATTGTCTCGCCCTCGCTAATCGCCTCGTTTTTGCATTCCGCCTCGCAAGCGCCGCAACTGATGCACTCATCAGTAATCTTATAGGCCACCTTTCATACCTCCTAATTTTGTACTATGCGATAGGCTCTACTATCCGGGACTCGGTCTTATGGGAGCGACGCCATTGGTTTACTTTGAGACCCCGTAAAGTTCGAAAAAGGTTTTCCCTTTTTGGCTGATCACCTCCTCAGCGAAATTTCTCTCTTAAGGCAGCGGCCACGTGCTTCGGAACCAGATCATCGATGCAGCCCCCCAGCTTGGCGACATCCTTAAGAAGGCTTGAGCTAATGAATTCGAACTCCAGATTGGTCATGAAGCAGACCAGTTCCAACTCGGGAGCGAGCTTCTTGTTCATGAGGGCCATCTCGAATTCCCTTTCGAAGTCCGAACTCATCCTCAGGCCACGCACTATAACATTGGCCTTCATCTTTCGGGCGAACTCCACAGTAAGCCCATCGTAGCGTTCCACCCGAACGTTAGGAATGTGAGCCAGCGCCTTTCTCATCAGCGCCACCCTTTCCTTGGTGGTGAACAGCAGGGGCTTTGGCGGTTCATCGTAGACCGCCACGATCAGCTGCTCGAAAAGGGCTGCTGCTCGCTCCGCAATGTCAACATGTCCCATGGTTACTGGGTCGAAACTTCCTGGATAAATGGCGATGGCCAAGATAAATCCTCCTATTGATATACTGAGATACAGGTATCGCCGTGCCGGCGTTCCTTGGCGAGCTGGAAATTGCCATAGGCTGAACTCAGCGGGAGACGGTAAGAGTGTTCCACCACGATGGTGGAACCCGTCCCGACCAAGCAGGAGCTCGCTAATTGCTCTAGGGTTTCAAGAACGGCCCGTTCTCGATAGGGTGGCCCCATTAATACAATACCATACTTCCTCTTGAGGAGCGAAATGGCCTTAATTGCGCCTACGCAGTAGACATGGGCTTGCGCTGCCAGTCCGACACGCGCCAGGTTTTCCTTGATAGTAGCGCAGCACCTGGGATTTTGCTCCACGAAATCAGCCCACCCCGCGCCGCGGCTCAGCGCCTCGAGACCCAAGGAACCAGTGCCGGCATAGAGGTCAAGCACGGAAGACCAGTCAGTAGCCATCGATTCCAATATAGAGAAGATCGCTCCTCGAATTAAATCGGAGGTGGGACGGAGGGAAACACCCTTTGGCGATTTAATATATTGTCCCTTCGCCCTGCCTGCAATAATGCGCATTCTCGATAGCGGCCGAACTCTATCCCTTCAACTCATTATTATACTACGGAAAATACCGCTCCCGTCAAGGGGCACATCAGGGCTCACGGTCGCTGCACCAAGGCGAGCTCAAGCGCCATTTCCTCGCCTCCCCTGGAGATGGTGAGGATGACCGTTTCACCCGGTTCGAACTTCATCAGCACATTGAGCAGGGGGTTTTCATCATCTATAACGTAGTCTCCCATCTTGAGGATGATATCCTCCGCCTCCAGGCCGGCTCGCGAAGCGGGGGTATCGGGGACGACGGCGATGACCAAGGCACCCTCTTCAAGGTCACGGTGCCTGATGCCGAGGAAGGGTCGAGAAACCTTCCCCTCCTCGATGAGCTGGGTGGCGATGTCCCTTACCGTATTGCTGGGGATGGCGAAGCCGATGCCCTGGATAGGCGCACCGATTCCAGTGGTGCGGATAATCATGGTATTAATGCCAATAACCTCCCCCAGGGAGTTGGCCAGGGCTCCGCCGCTATTTCCGGGATTGATGGCAGCATCGGTCTGGATCAGGTCCTCATAGTAGATGCCATCAACCTCCCAGCGACGATGAAGCCCGCTGATAATGCCAGCAGTCACCGAGTTGGGGAGTTCCCCCAGTGGGCTGCCGATGGCGATCACCTTCTGTCCCAGGACCAGGTTGTCTGAGTCCGCCAGCTTGGCTGTCGGCAGGGCTGAGCCCTCGATCTTTATCAGCGCAAGGTCAGTGAAGGGATAGTCGGTGCCAATGAGGGTGGCCTGCCGCTCCTCGCCACTTGCCAATGTTACCTTGAAGGTGCGATAATCGCCTACTACGTGCTCATTGGTGACAATATAGCCCCGCTCGTCGATAATCACCCCAGAGCCGAGAACCGCTTGGGCTTGCCCCAGGCTGGTAATGGTGACCACAGCAGGGCCGACCTGCTGGATGACGCCGATGGTGGAAAGCTCCTCCTCGGTGACGGTTACCTCGATAAGAGGAGGTGGCGTTGGCTGGTTCCTAAGCAGGAGATAGGCGGAGGTGTACCCGGCAAGGGCGCCAGCCATTAGCGCGACAAGAAGGGCAACAATAACTGCCAGAGCAAACCATCTGCCGGGACGTACCTCCATAGTGGATAATCACCCGTTCCTTTGAATGCATTTTAGCACGGGGAAGCACGGCTAGCAAATAAGGGAGAGGGCTTTACAAATGGGGGGATAATCCTGTATAATATTGTGCTACAACAAGATACACGACTGGGGGTCGCCGACCTTCAGTCTTTTTTAGTAGCGGTGGAAGGAGGGTTAGGATGGCTGAGAAGGAGATTTTCCTTACCCCAGAGGGTCTGGCAAAGCTGGAGGAGGAGCTGGAGTATCTGCGCACGGTGCGCCGCCAGGAGGTGGCGGGAAAAATCCAGCAGGCTAAGGAATGGCGCAGCGCTGTGACCTCCCCCGAGTATGAGGAAGCCAAAAACGAACAGGGCTTCGTTGAGGGGAGGATCCTCGAAATCGAGAGGATCATCAAGAATGCCACAATCATCCATCACGAGGCCGTCCCTTCAGATGTGGTTCAGTTCGGGTCAACGGTGAGGGTGCGCCTTCAGGACGGCAGTGAAGAATACTATACTATTGTGGGGAGCGTAGAGGCTAACCCCGGTGAGGGGAAGATCTCCAACGAGTCTCCGATGGGGAAAGCATTACTGGAGAGGCGAGTGGGCGATGAGGTGGAGGTTGCGGCACCGGCAGGGGTGCTCAAGCTGAGAATCGTGGAGATAAAGTAGTGCCTCGCATCGATAATATAACCAAGCAGCGCCGCGAAAAGCTCCAGAGAATTCGCCGCCAGGGCATCGACCCCTATCCCCACCGCTACCACCGTAGCCACACCACAAAGGAGGCCATCGTCCTCTTTGAGCGGGGTGATGATTCGCCGGTGAGCCTTGCCGGGCGCGTCATGGCTTGCCGCTCAATGGGCAAGGCCACCTTCATTGACCTCCGCGACTCCTCGGGAAAGATCCAGGTCTACTTCCGCAGCGACCGCCTCGGGGATAAGTATGAACTCCTCAACCAGTGTGACATTGGAGACATTATCGGGGTAAGCGGTAAGGTCTTCAAGACGCATACTGGAGAGGTAACATTAGCAGTGGCCGATTTCACCCTGCTCTCTAAGTCCCTCCAGCCCCTGCCTGAGAAGTGGCACGGGCTCACCGATGTCGAGAAGCGCTATCGGCAGCGCTATCTCGACCTCATCTCCAACGAGGAGGTTGGGGGCATATTTTTGGTGCGTAGCCGGGTCATTGCCGCCATCCGGCGCTTCCTGGATGAGCGCGGCTTTATCGAGGTGGAGACGCCGGTGCTCCATCCCGTGGCGGGCGGGGCTTTAGCTCGCCCCTTCTCTACCTATCACCATGCCCTGGCTCAAAATCTATATCTGCGCATCGCCATCGAGCTTCACCTGAAGCGGCTCATCGTCGGCGGCTTCGATAGGGTCTATGAGGTCGGGCGCATCTTCAGAAATGAGGGCATCTCCACAAAGCACAACCCGGAATTCACCATGCTGGAGAGCTATGAGGCCTATGCGGACTATAACGATGTGATGGGGGTGGTGGAGGAGATGGTTTCCCGTGTCGCCCAGGAGGTTCTGGGCACAAGCAAGGTCAGCTTTGGCGGGAATACCCTGGATTTTTCGCCCCCCTGGCGGCGCGTCACCTTAAGGGATGCGATTAAAAAAGGGTGTGGCGTCGATTTTCTGGAACATGCTGATGATCACTCACTGCGTAACGCAATTCGACATCAAGGATTGGAGGTAGATGAGAGCCTGAGCTGGGCAAAACTCGTTGACAAGCTCATCTCCACCTATGTCGAGCCAAATCTGATTCAGCCGACCTTCGTCCTGGACTACCCTATTGAGCTCTCGCCCCTGGCGAAGCGGAAGCCCGATGACGAACGGTTGGTGGAGCGCTTTGAGGCCTTTGCCGGCGGGATGGAGATCGCCAA
>JAUWZB010000080.1 GCA_030615555.1 Dehalococcoidales bacterium | reverse complement strand
GACCTTAGCTTCACCGTGCTCCATACCCCGGGACACAGCCCTGGGGGCATCTCCCTTTATGGGCATGGGGTGGTCTTCTGCGGTGATACCCTGTTCAATTTTAGCATTGGCAGGACGGACTTCCCCGGGTGCAGCCATCAGAAGCTAATGGATAGCATCCACAATAAGCTCATGACCTTGCCCGATGAGACCATCGTCCTCCCTGGGCATGGACCCCAGACCACCATTGGCACCGAACGCCAATATAACCCCTTCCTGAGGGGCTAGTCCAAGATCCCGGTCACGCCCACGAGCACCGGCGCCAGAACCAGCGCGATTATGGCCATCAGCTTTATCATGATGTTCAGGGAAGGCCCAGAGGTATCCTTAAAGGGGTCACCCACTGTATCGCCGACCACTGCCGCCTTATGGGCATCCGACCCCTTCCCGCCGTAGTTGCCCTTCTCGATCCACTTCTTCGCATTATCCCACGAGCCACCGGCATTAGCCATCATTATGGCGATCATGAATCCAGTGACGACGGCGCCAATGAGAAAGCCGCCCAGGGCCAGCGGCCCCAATACAAAGCCGATGATGATAGGTGCCGCCACGGTGATGAGTCCCGGGGCGATCATCTCCTTGAGCGCTGCCTTGGTGCAGATATCGACACATTTTCCATACTCCGGCCTTGCCTCACCGGTCATGATCCCCTTTATCTCTCGGAACTGGCGGCGAACCTCATTGATTATGGCAAAGGAAGTTCGGCCCACTGCATTCAGTGTCAGGGCGCAGAAGAGGGCCGGCATCAGTGCCCCGAGGAATAGCCCCGCGATTACCGCGGGATTTAGCAGGTTGATCCCGGTCAGTTTGAGCCCTACTGCCTGGGTGTAGGAGAGCATCAGGGCGAGGGCGGTAAGTGCCGCGGCCCCAATAGCAAAGCCCTTTCCTGTTGCCGCTGTGGTATTGCCCAAGGACTCGAGGGCATCGGTGCGCTCCCTGACCTCCGGAGGCAGCCCTGACATCTCCACGATCCCGCCGGCGTTATCCGCCACCGGGCCATAGGCATCGGTGGCCAGGGTGATCCCCAGTGTGGAGAGCATGCCAATTCCAGCGATGGCGATGCCATACATGTCAGCGAATTTGTAGGCTACAATAATAGCCATTGCTATTATGATGATGGGGGGCAGGGTGCTCATCAGCCCGTTAGCAAACCCCCTGGTTATCGTGGTGCCCGCGCCTGTCTGAGCTGCCTCGGAGATGCGGCGCGTTGGCCCGAAGCTATAGGAGGTGAAGTAGTTAGTGCTCTCTCCTATCAAGACGCCGGCAACGAGCCCGGCGAGCACAGCCCACAGTACCCCCCAATTGGCATCAAGAAAATACACCGCCAGGGCGGCAAAACCCGCGGTCAGGATGGATGCGGAGAAGGTGCCGCGGCGCAGGGCGCCAAGGAGTGCTCTCATCTCCGGCTTTTCGCCTACCCTGACGAGGAATACCCCGATAATGGAGGCGATAATCCCCCCGGTGGCAACCATCATCGGCAGATACCAGGCCGTCGTCTCAGTGGCCAGGCCAGCCACCACCGCCACTGTAGCCAGGGTCATCGTAGCAATAATGGCGTCCACGTATGACTCGAAGAGGTCAGCGCCCATCCCGGCGACATCGCCGACATTGTCGCCCACGAAATCGGCGATTACGGCGGCGTTTCTGGGGTCATCCTCGGGGATGCCCTTCTCCACCTTGCCCACCAGGTCAGCACCGGTATCCGCTGCCTTGGTATAGATGCCGCCTCCGGCTCTGGCAAAGATGGCCACCAGTGAGGCGCCGAAGCCGAAGCCGGGGATAATCTTGATGAACTCATCAGGGTCAAGGTGGAAGGCGAAGTAGAGGATGCTTAAGCCCAGGATGCCGATACCGACGACGCAGATCCCCATCACTGCGCCGCTGCGGAAGGAGACGCGAAGTCCCTGGTTCAGGCTCTTGGTAGCGGCGGCCGCTGTTCTGGCATTGGACCTTACGGCCATATTCATACCGATAAAGCCAGCGACCGCAGAACAGCCGGCGCCGAAGACGAAGGAGAGAGCGACCCACCCACCGAGATGAGGGATGAATCCCAGCGCGATGGCCACCACCACCACAAATATGGCCAATATTTGATATTCCCGCCTCAGGAAGGCCATGGCACCCTCTTTGATGGCTGCCGAGATCTCCCTCAGCCTCTCGGCGCCCTGATCCTGCCGCAATACGTAGAGGGTGAGAAACAGGGCAAAAGCAAGCCCCAAGACTCCGGCGATTACCGCATAAAATATTGGATCTATCGCACGACCTCCTATGTCAGTTTTTTCTCAAAGGTGGCCAGCTTCTCCTCCAGCTCCCGCTGCCGAAGGGCGATGGTCAGATCGCCCCTGGTCTTCTCCAGAATGCCTCTCACCGCATCGGTGGTTCTCCTCAGCCCCCCGGTCATGGCGTCAGGGAAGTCCATTGTTACCAGCGCCCCGTAGATATCATCCATTGCCCCAAGCAGCTCCTCGCAGCGCGCGATCTCCCCCTTCCTGGTGATATCGAGGATGTGGCGCCTTAGCTCCCCTACTGCCTCTCCGAGACCATTGAGATAGGCTGCGTAGCCAACGCCCAGCTTGTCAGGATCGGGGAGAGAGTTCTCCACAATCAGGCCCAGGGTGACGCACCCCTCAACATATTCCTTCTGGGCGCTATAGACAAAGCCTGTATGAAGAAGCTCTTGGTGCTCACTTAGCGCCTCGTCCAGCTCTTTGAGGAGCTGGCGAGCTGAGGATAATCGCTTTCTCGCCTGCTCGTATTCGCCGCGGTGAACCGCGCGGATGGCATCGGTGGAGTGGCGAAGGGCATCGCGGGAGGACCGAAGCGCCTTCTCCCGAGCAGTGTCCTTGGTTGACAGGGTGGTGCGTGCCTGCTCCGCGATCAGTTCCAGTCTCGCTGTTAGCTTTCCCATTTACTTTGCCTCCATCATCTCAGCTAGCTTTCGTGCTGCCTCCTCCACATCCTCTGCCCCTAGGACAGCGCTGATCACTGCTATGGCGTCTGCCCCGGCCTCGACCACTGCAGGGGCATTTTCCCCATCGATACCCCCGATGGCAACGATGGGGAGCGATACCGCCTCCCTGATCTGGCGAAGCCGCTGCAGTCCTACCACTATCGCGCCCGCTTTGGATGGGGTGGGATAGATCGCGCCCACGGCAATATAGTCAGCACCATCGGCCTCAGCCTGAAGCGCTTCTTTGAGGGTAGTGGTGGAGCATCCCAAAACCTTATCGATAGGTAACAAGCGGCGCGCTACGGGGATCGGGAGGTCGCCTTGTCCCAGGTGTAGTCCATCGGCTCCTGAGGCGAGGGCAACATCGAGGTAATTATCCACTATGAAGGGCACATCAGATTGAGCGCAGATCTCCTTCAGTTTCTTGGCCGCAGCGAGTATCTCCGCCGTGCTCCGCTTCTTATCCCGCAGTTGAATCGCCTTCGCCCCGCCGCGGATCGCCTGGCGGCAGACCTCCAGTTCATCCCTTCCCCCTAGTGCCTCCAGGTCGATAATTACATAGAGTCCCGCGATCCGCTTTTCGCGGCGCAGAAGCTTTCCACTAAGCGCTCGCTCCAGCTCGTAAAGGGCAAAGCGTGCCTTCTTGAACTTTTCCGGGGCGAGGTCGGGGAGCTCGGGGAGGTTGGGGGAGGTGGGGAGTTTAAAAATCTCCTCCAGGACCCTTAGCGATTCCTCGACCCTCCTGGCGTTGGCGGTGACGATGGCGGGGAGGTCAGCGCGTCGCGCCTCCTCCTCAGCGAAGGCAGCCACATCCTCCGCAGCATCGCGCGCGGAGAGAAGCGCTCTCTGTAGCGAGGGGTTCTCCCCTAAAAGCTCATGGCGCAGGGATTTGAGCGCGGCGCTCAGTGCGGCGTCATTGAGGAGGAAACGGGCGACATCCTCGAGGAGGCGCAGCCCCTCGCTGATGCGGTTAAGGTTGGCATCGATGAGGCGTAGCATCTATATGTCCTTGAGGGGCTCCGGCATCTCTCCCTCCCTCGCCGCATCGATCATCTCGCGAACCTCAGAGAAGGTGTTCCTGTACTCCTCGCTGCGCATATCCATTCCCAATTCCTTAAGTCTATGCTCCGTCCAGCGTCCCATATTGCGCGGGTCTTTATAGTAGTCCGGGCCCCCCATAACCTGGGGTGGAGCTGCTTCCTCAAGCCAGCCCTGATACGATTTGTGATGGGCGAAACTGGAGATCAGGCGGGCGAGCTTCTTGCTGCCGCAGTGAGGGCACTCCGGGGATAGCGAGCCGGCGATGCTCTTTACAAAAAGGCTTACCCTTCTTTGACAACCATTACAGCGAAACTCATAGATGGGCATAACCGCTCACCTCATTCCGCCTCTTCCTCAGGCATGCCACCGGCAGGCATCTTGGGTATCTCCCCATGCTCCATCTGCTCCAGCATCTCCTCATACTCCGGGGT
>JAUWZB010000147.1 GCA_030615555.1 Dehalococcoidales bacterium | reverse complement strand
GCGGCCAGGAGGAAGCTCAGGGCTTCAAAGCTCCAGGCCATCGTCCTCTCCCATCGGCATCTGGATCACTCGGCAGATGTCAACATCATGATCGAGGCGATGACCGAAGGGGGGCTCAAGAGGAGAGGGACGCTCTTTGCCCCCCGCGATGCCCTTGAAGAGGACGCCGTCATCCTCCATTACCTGCGCTCATACTTGGAGCGCATCGACATTCTTGAGGAAGGAAAGAGCTATAGCATCGGTGAGGTCTCCCTTCATACTCCCATCAGGCACCATCATCCGGTGGAGACCTACGGTGTGGTCTTTGAGACCCCAAGGCATACCATCTCATGCCTTGTAGATACTCGCTTTTTCGCGGGTCTGTGTCGGCACTATAAAGGAGACCTCCTCATCCTCAATGTGGTGAGGTTTGAGCCGGGGGGTCCCTATGACCACCTCTCGGCCCCGGAGGCGGGCGAGATCATCAAGGAGGTGAGGCCTAAGGTGGCGATCCTGACCCATTTCGGCATGACCATGTGGCGTGCCAAGCCATGGGAGGTGGCTAGCAGGCTAGCGGAGGAGACTGGCATCCGCGTAATCGCCGCCCGCGACGGGATGACCTTCCACCTGGCTGATTTGGACTAGAGGGAGTGAACCATTGCCCTCTTATAGCAAGGGGAAATAGTTCAATCTAATGGAGGCGAAGTTCTGCTTCACCTTATCTTGGCCTTTGATAATTGCGCCGAACTGGGTGCTGTGACCGGGGAGCACATACTCGATATCCAGCCCTGATAGCCGCTCGATGCTCCGCTTGAGCAGCTTACCATCCCCACCGGGCAGGTCTGTCCTGCCGACCCCGCCATAAAACAGGACATCTCCCGTGATCAGCACCCGGTTATCGGGCCAGTAAAGGCTTATGGAGCCTGGGGAGTGACCTGGGGTATGTAGAACCTGGAGATTCAGCTTGCTCTCCTTGCCCAGACTCAGGTCGCCCTCTTTGAGGTAAAAATTTGGCTCGAATGCTACCCCCTGTCCCAGCATCTTTGTCATATACTCCATCATCGCACGGCGATACCCCTCCTCATCCTCGTGAAGGGCGATGAGGGTTTGGTTACCGGCCTTCGCTTTACACATTTCCACCAGCGCCTGATTTGCCTGGCAGTGGTCGGGGTGGGCATGGGTATTGATGATCAGGCCGATGTCCTCGGGTTTTAGGCCGTCTCTCCCCATAGCACTGAGCAATTGGTCCAGACAGCGCTCATTAAGCTCATTTACAGTCTGTCCCGGATCGATGAGGACATGGGGCCGGTCGCCGCGCAGCACATGGGCAAAAAGATAGCTATTGCAGTTATTGCCCCTTCCCGGCCAGATGTAGCAGCATAAATTTTCCAGTAGTCTCATCTTCGGACTTTTTCGCTCTCCCCTCACTCTCCACCTCGCCCCGTAGAGATTTTGCTGGCGAAGCCAAAGGATAGTATAATTGAAGTACGTCGATTTAGCCAGCTTTTTTCGTACTAGGCAGGTGCTTTATCTTTCCCTCCGCGGTTTGGGGGGAGGCGCATCTTTATAAAAATCGTTTGAGAAAGGGCGAATAATAAAAATGGGGGAGATGAAGAGCGCCTTGGAGAAGGCACTGGAAAAAGCCGAAAAGCTGGGGAAGCTTTCCCCTGAGGAGATGAGGGAGCGTAAGGAGGCGGAATACGCCACGATCGGGCGGGCACTCGCTGAGCGATACCTGGGCCATGGCCATAGGCGGATTCTTAAGGAAGAGGTGAGGAGATACAGTGGCGAGGAAAAGGGCATCGTGATCGGGGCTGCGCTTTCCAGACTAGCCGAGGCGATCGATTTAGCAAGCGATGAGTTTTTCGAAAAGACGGAAAAGGCGCTGGCCGGGATGCTCGCCTTAAAGGAGAAGGGGCGAATTCGGGAGATAATCGAAAGCATAACGAGCCTCCTCAAGGAGTTCCGGGAGGAGAAGGAGCAAAAATACGAAAGGGAGAAAGAACGAATCGAGAAAGGGGAAAGGGAACTGCTTCATCAATTAAGGATCTCGGGAAGTGCCGTGGGGGCGATCAACCTGAAGGCTAGCGAAGCCTGGGGAACGATTTCCCAAGAGCTTTACTCCCAATTCAACGAAAGGCTGGAGGCCC
>JAUWZB010000003.1 GCA_030615555.1 Dehalococcoidales bacterium | reverse complement strand
GATGAAGGTCTCCCATGTCCTCAGGGCAGACGAATGGCTCTCCAGCACCCCTCGCCACATCCTGCTCTACGAGGCTTTGGGATATGAGCCGCCGGAGTTTGCTCATCTTTCCATGATCTTGGGGCCGGATCGCGCCAAATTAAGCAAGCGCCATGGTGCCACCTCGATTATCGAGTATCGGGATCAAGGATACCTCCCGGAGGCGATGGTGAACTTTCTCGCCCTATTGGGCTGGTCTCTTGATGATAAGACCGAGCTCATGAGCCGAGAGGAACTAGTACAAAACTTCTCCATCGAGCGCATTGGCAAGACAGGGGCGATCTTCAGCCAGGAGAAGCTTGGCTGGATGAATGGCGTATATGTGCGCCAGTTGAGCACCGAGGCGCTGGTGGCGCGGGCGATGCCTTTTCTGGAGTCAGGGTTGCCCGAGACAGTGAAGCGCCCCATCTCGCGAGACTATGTGCGCCAGATAGTGCCCCTGATTCAAGAGCGGGTGCGGGTGCTGGGCGAGGTATCTGAGCTTGCCGCCTTCTTCTTTGTTGACGAGCTTGATTACAGGCCTGTCGATCTATATCTCGGTATGGGTCTCGGAGCAGTTGAACAACGGCTCCTAGAAGTAAAACCAGGCGAAAGCTACACTGGCCCTCTCCCCTTTGGAGCAGAAAAAGCGCCAATAGCGCTAAGAACCGCTTTAGAGAAGCTTCAGGCTCTACCAAGCTTCGATGCCTCATCCCTGGAGGGTGTCCTTCGCCCCCTGGCAGCGGAGCTGGGGCTTAAGACTGGGGAACTCTTCGGACTGCTTAGGGTCGCGGTCACCGGGCGCACTGCGGCCCCACCCCTATTTCAGACAATGGCAGTGCTGGGCCGGGAGCGGTGCTTGAGGCGGATCGCGGGAGCGCTGGGCAGCTTAAGGCTGGTTTGACAGCGAGAACATATCGACTTAATCTATAATCAGGGTGATTGCATGTATTGTTCTCTTTGCGTTTATTTCACGGAACAGGAGGAGTGCCTGTTGCATGGCAAGATAAGCCATGAGCAGCAAAAGGCAGGGTGTGACTCCTTTATCGAGCGCAGCTTTAGGATAGCGGGAAGCGGTGGCTGCTGTGGTATCTCCGGCTTGCCTTTTCCCGATCCTCCGGAGAAAGGCGAGACTGACAAGTAGGCTTTGCCAGAGCGAGCAGCTTGCGGTATAATATGAAACGCTGGGGAATCGTCTAGCGGTAGGACGGCAGACTCTGGATCTGCAAGGCCAGGTTCGAATCCTGGTTCCCCAGCCATTCTAGAAGCATTCTGAACTTCGCGGGGGTGTTATTATAAGCACGGGAAGGATTTTGCTTCTGATCTTCGGAGTCCTCATCCTACTGGGGTCAGTGCCTCTCCTGTTCGGTGGCGGGGCTTTGCTCTGGGTGCACATTGCCCTCACAGATAGCGAAGGATTTATCACTACCAAGTATCACACGTTTGAAAGAGGATCCTATGCCATAGTGACCGAGCCCGCCGACATAGAGTTTGACGAGGAATGGAATTGGGGTTGGGGATGGCATCGGGCTTGGGATTTGGGCGACTTAGTCACCTTTAAGGTAGAAGGCTCAAACAACGATCCCTCGAAAGGAATCTTTATAGGAGTGGCTGAGGAGTCTTATTTGAGCGGCTACCTCAGCGATGTTGAGTATGATGAGATCACCGATTTCAGCTTTCGCCCCTATGAAGTGGAGTATACAAATCACCCCGGCAGTTCGGTACCCGCAGCCCCCACATCCCAAACATTCTGGACAGCGGAAATGTCTGGCACCGGAACCCAGACTTTAGAGTGGGAACTGGAGACGGGCACCTATTCGCTCATGCTGATGAACGATGATGGGTATCGCGGCGTGGATCTGGACGTAGCCATCGGCGCGAAGGTTCCCTTGATATTCGGGGTCGGTGTGGGAATGGCCGTTGGGGGGATAGTAGCGCTCATAGCAGGTATACTCATGGTCATTTTTGCAGTACGTGGACGGAAAAGATCGCAACCAATGCACATTATCAGCGAAGTTTGAGTTGATCAAAGAAACGTATAGAAGCCACATTCGGATATCGCTACAACATTGGGCTGCTCCCCTAAGCGCATCATATACGGTAGTGAGCTGGCGCATCGCCGAGCGTGTCAAGGTCAAGGATACGACTGACCGGGTTCTTCTTGAGTTTCAGAGGCTATAGGTATCTTCCTTTTTGGTCTCCAGCGGAGCCACAGGGCTAGCCCTACGGTCACCAGCGCCACCACCGCAATGTAAATCTCCGCCTGAAAGGTGGTAAGATATGCCCCCTGGAGCAGGAGCACACCATAGTTAGTGAGGAAGTGGAGGAGAGCTGCCAGGAGATAGAACTGCTACCACTCGTCCTTGAACAGCCCATAGGCGAGGATGGCGGTGGCCCCGATGTGGAAGGCCACGGCAAATTTCCCATGGTATTATAGCTATCGTATCATTCGCTATCGCCGTGGAGAAAATTAAAGAAAGCCTTTTCCACCGCCGCTGCCTCGGCAGGAAGTGGGTTTATCCTCCCCAGGCTCAGGGCATACACGTATATCTTAGCCGTCTTCTCTACCAACTCGCAGATGGTAAAGGCTTCCCTCATGTCCCTCCCCACGCTGAGGGCGCCGTGATTTGCTAGTAGAACCGCGTTTCTGGGCCCCAGCGCCGATAGCACATTCTCTACCAGATCTTGGGTGCCGGGAAGAGCATATTCGGCCACTTTTATCTCCCCGCCAATATAGGTAACCTGGTCGTCGAGAAAGGCGGGGATCTCCAGGGCGGCAACCGAAATGGCGCTGCCGAAAACGGGGTGAGTGTGAATGATTGCATTTACCTTCTTGCGCGTTTTGTAAATCCCGATATGCAACATCTTCTCTATAGAGATAGCGAGTTCCCCTTCAACGTTCTCTCCCTCGAAATCGGCTACTACTATGTCATCGACATCGAGCGAATCGTAATAGCGCGCATTGGGAGTAATGGCCAGCAATTCCCGTCCGCTGTGCTCCCCGAGACGCATGCTCACATTTCCCGAGGTGCCCACTACCAATCCCTTTTGGGCCATCTGCTGAGCGGCCTCAAGCACGGCTTTCTTTTCAGAGTTCCATTTGCTCATACCATTTTTCATTTAAATCCTCCAGCCATTTAGCGGTGGTAAGCCATCTCCCGTAGCACTGGGCGTATTCTTGAGCCCTTTTGGGATCTGGCTCAACTATCCTGGGTATGGGTCGCATCGCGTCCATAGCCTGCTCCAGGTTGTCATAGATGCCAGAGCCAACGGCAGCACACATAGCTGTTCCCAGGGATGAGACTTGGGGCATCTCGAAGGAAGCCACTTCCATGCCAAGCAAATCGGAGAGAATTTGCACCAGGCATTGGCTCTGCGCTAAACCGCCGCCGATGCTTACCCCCTCCACTCTCAGATGGGAAACCTCCTCCAGCTGCGCGTAATTGGCCTTAAAAGCGAAGCAGAGGTTCTCCAGCGCCGCCCTGATGAGATGTTTTCTCTCGATATTTGTCACACTTGGGGTAGTGGGGAAAATAAAGCCCCCCAGGCTCGGTCTTAGACGGCTCATATCCATTACCATTGGCCCGATGAAGGCAAGCACACCTTCAGAACTAGGTGGCGCCTCCTGTGCCAAACTATCCATCCGGGCGTATATATCTGTATTCGACTCGCCGAAGATGAGCCCTTTTAGCCACTGATAGGCACCACCCGATTCCCCAGCGTTACTTTCCAGGATCCACCTTCCCGCAATAACATGGCAACCTGTCCAAAGCCTACACCTGGAATCGATAATGGGCTGGGCGGTCACCATTTGAATAGAGCCACTCCAGCCTGCCATAATCCCCACCTGCCCTTCATCTTTTACCCCCATGCCAAGTAAGCCACATTGGGTGTCGGCACCACCTACGACAACCAATGTGCCAGGAGCCAGGCCCGTCTGCTCAGCAGCAGCCGGCGTGGTCGCTCCAACGCAGGTACCAGCAGTTGTGATCTGGGGACAAATCCCCGCAGGCAGCTCAAGCATTTCCATCAACCGGCTAGACCACTTCCGTTCGCAAATGTCAACCAGGCCTATATCGCTGACGCAGGTGACTTCGCCTACTCGCTCACCAGAGAGCCGGTAAATGATCCAGTCGCTGATGGAAAGCACTGTGGCTATCCGCTCATAGGTATGGGGATGATTCGTCTTGAACCATCTCAGCTTGGCGGGAGTAAAGAGAAAGGAAGGGATATGACCGGTGATCCGGTAAATCTCATTGCCAAACTCGCTATCGATGGAGAAGCCTTCAGCTAGAGCCCTGAGGTCAATATTGGGTCCGGCATATAGCTCATGCCCATCCTTATCGAGGAAGACCACACCCTGTCTCTGGCTGGCAGCACTGATCGCGATGATTTGGTCAGGGGTTATTGCCGCCTTTTTGATGGCTTCTGCAATAATTTGGCAGATGATATCCCAAAACCCTGTGGGATCGAATTCCCGCCCCAGCGGGGCAACCTCAGCAGGTGTATCGTAGGTCCACTCCCGTTGCGCAGAAGACACTGGGTCACCTCGGAGGTCGGTAATCAGGACGTGGCCACCCGAAGA
The DNA here is from genome assembly GCA_030615555.1 of Dehalococcoidales bacterium. Lineage (GTDB taxonomy): Bacteria > Chloroflexota > Dehalococcoidia > E44-bin15 > E44-bin15 > JAUWZB01. The sequence goes on along the minus strand of JAUWZB010000003.1, from coordinate 17,262 downwards.
GCCGGCATCTAAGGCGAGAACGTATTTATCTGACAACTTTACCCCACGCTTGAGGATTGAGCAAATTCTTGGGGGGCTCCCCACTTAAAAATCTTTCTATATCGTCAGCAATCATCCTGGAATGGCGCTCCACGGTCTCATCCGTCGACCCTCCAATGTGGGGGGTGAGGATTACGTTGTCTAGCTTCAGAAGCGGGTTATTCGGCTGCACAGGCCAGGTCTCATAGACATCGAAGGCAGCCCCAGCGATATGGCCTTCCCTCAAAGCCAGGACAATCGTATCCCGATCAACAATGGCTGCACTGGCAGTATTCACCAAATAGGCAGTCGGCTTCATCGAGGCAATTCTTTGGGCACTGATCAGGCCTATGGTATCTGGGAGAGATGGGCAGTGGAGAGTGACAAAATCCGATTGCGTAACCAGCTCATCTAGATCCAGTGGCCTGGCTCCCACCCTTTTGATTTCCTCGGGGTCGACATAGGGGTCGTATACTATGATAGAGGTCTCAAAGGCGCTGAGTCTCTTGGCCACCTGTTGCCCAATAGCCCCAAACCCTACTATACCTATGGTCTTCCCGGCAAGCTCAGTGCCGCGAAACGAAGAGTAGCAGGCAGTTGGGTCAACCCATCCACCTGAGCTGACCATTTGATGTGCCGCAGGGATATTTCGCACCAGAGCGAGCATCAAACCCACCGTCAGCTCTGCCACAGCAATGGCATTCCGAGCTGGGGTGTTAACTACCAGCACACCATGCTCGGTGGCTGCTTCTACATCAACATGGGTCACATTGCCTCTGCAAACCGCCACAAGCTTCAGGTTTCTGCCCTTCTCGAAAACCTCGCGAAAAACGAAGTCAGCCTCGACTACGACTATTTCTATATCCTGCCCTTGAATGCGCTCAATAAGCTCCGCTGAGGGCACCAGCCTCCTGGTGTCCATCCAACTTTCATAGATAACTTCCAGGCTTTGCCCTAGCCTTTCTAGGACGGATGGACTAAAAGGAGCTAGAATAAGTGCCTTCATACTATACCCCGCGAGGAGATTATAGCACAGGTTCTGCTAGGCATAAATATCCGCTTCAAACTGTGTCGATTGACTGAGGCACCCAAACTACCCTTTGCTGCTACTGAGCTTTGCGCTTGCTGGAAAAGCAACGCGGCTATTGTTGCTCGTCGAGTTATTCGATAGATAGAACTTTCAGGGTGATTTTTTGCCTTCGTTTAGTGCGGGTATCCGCAGCTTCACTTGTTGTAGGGTAAGGGTGTGGCATGTGCAATAATCTCAGTATCCGCCGAAGGTAACCATTCGCTCGTGGTGATGAACGATGAAGGGTCTGCCGGTATCCCGGCGAGGAGGATCCAGTCTAGGAGGGTTTCCTCACTCCAGAAGTGGTTAAGCGCCTGCCCGCTCCAGGTCTGAAGGGGGATCTGAATGAAGCTAATGGCGGCCAGGGTGAGGATGGCGCTGGAGACGAAGACCGCAAGCAGGGCAGCGATGAGGAGCGGTGTTCTAAGCCCAAGCCTCCGCAGCGGTGGAGCGAAGGCGGCGAGCCACACCGCGCCAAAGGCAAAAGCCAGCCCAATCCCCCAACCACTGGGGTTCTGGAAGAAGGAGACGAAGAAATCCCAGATGGCTTGTGCCAAAAGCTCTCCTACGGCTGGCTAGGGGGTTGAGACTGCCTCCAGCAGCATGATGATGGTGATGTCCTCGCCCTCGACCTCGAACTTGACCAGATAGTGTGGGCTATTTACACCATACCAGAAGTATTGCTTCCCAGGAATGCCGGCAATGGAGACCTCCAGTTTGTAGCAATCGAAGCTTCCTAAAGGTGCCTCTACCTCTTCCTCACCGACTACAGTAATGGTGGTTTTGGGCGTAGCCGCAGAGGCAGCAAGGACATCGGTAAAGGTGGCGGCATAGCCAATTTCAAAGGGTATGGTGCGGAGGAGGAAGTACCCCTCGCCATCATCGTAGGCGTCAGCGGGGATAGGGATGGTGGCGCTTTGCACCTCGCCATCAACGGTAGCAGTGATGGCCAGCTCGCCAGCGCTGTAGGTGGTGGTGATCTCCATTGTCTGTTCGTTGATGACCATCGTCTCCATCCCCGAGATGGGTTTAAGATCGGTGGCATTAACTGTTATCGTGGTGTCATCTGTTGCCTCTATTCCCTCTATAGTGAGCTCGAGATGGTCAGTCAGGATGTAGGTATCGCCATCCTTGTGCACTGTAAGCTCACAGCTCCCTATGGTGTTGCCGTCCTGATCCTCGATGGTGTAGGTTGTCACCTCCTCGTCGGGCCAGGGAATCTGGGAGATGGTGAGTGTTGCCACCGCTGGCGGGCAGCAGCCTGCTAGGGCGAGGCAGACGATGGCGAGCAGCACCAAAACAAGTAATGACCTTTTCATGTTTCCTCCTTTCACATGATGCGCTTAAGCCTTGGGTTTGGGGTGATGCCGGGGAGGCGGCCCCGTTTGGCAATGGGCTTCCCCTCTATTTCGTGGAGGTCGGCGGTGAAGTCGATGGGTCTGGCGCCGCTGATGTAGCTTCCCACACCGAAGGCGTCGACGGGAGCACCATTCTCTAGATAGTGTCTGATCCGCTCTGGGTCAAGCCCCCCGCTGACAAAGATGCTCACCTCTTTAAAGCCGGCCAGGTCGAGATGGGCCCTAACTTCCTTGACCAGGTCGGCGGTAACCCCGCCCCGTTCCGGTGGGGTGTCGAGGCGTACCCCTTGAAGACGCCCCCCAAGCGCCTGGGCCACGATGACGCTCTCCTCAACCTCATCTTTGAAGGTATCGATTAGGGAAATGCGTGACACCTCGGGGGGCATATGCTTATCGAAGGCGACAGTCGCTCGGGCAGTGTCACCCAGGATCAGGATCAAGGAATGAGGCATGGTTCCTGAGGGCTCGATACTGGCGATTTTAGCGCCGGCGATGCTGGAGCAGCCGGTGCAGCCACCGACGATAGCGGCATAGTCCATCACCCCGGCCACTGAGGGGTGGACATGGCGAACCCCGAAGCTGATGATGGGGATCCCCTGGGCAGCAGCGACACACTCCCTCGCTGCCGTGGCCCAGCCGCTACCGTGGGCCAGGATACCCAATATAGTAGTCTCATATAAGCCGTAGCTCTGGTAGGGCGCAGTTATCCGCAGCACTACCTCTTTTCTCTCGAAGGGCTCCCCATCGGAGAGTGCCCAGACCTCGCTATCCTGGGGCAATACCCTGGAGAGCAGGGCCTTAACCTCCTCCATGCCGCAGAGGACCCCCGCCTTTGAGGGGAAGATCTCCATGGTGGCTACTGGGTTGAGACCCTCGCGGCGCAAAATCTCCACGGTTCGGGCGAAGTAGATATCGGCGGTTTCTCCTGATAGGATGGCGTCGGGGGTCTCAAATTTGGCTTTTTCGCCCTTGAGCGCCTTTTGGGAGCCAACCAGCTTTGCCCCGAGGGTTTTCTCCATATGCTCCAGGGCGAAATGGTGGGCTCTTTCATCGAAGGAGGCGACGCCATCCAGGGGCACCTCTACCTCGTAGTCGCGATTTCTGGCCTCGGCTACGGTATGAAGAACGCAAATATTTGTGGCCACGCCGCAAACGATCAGCTTCTCTGGGGCGAGCGCCTTTAGCTTTTCCTCCAGGTCTGTTTCGAAGAAGCCGTTAAAGCGCCTTTTCGGGATAACCTCTCCAAGATATTTGGCAAGCTCTGGTATGACCTCTGCCTCCGCGGTTCCCGCGATACAGTGAGGGGGGAACATCTCAAACTCAGGGTCATCGGGGGTATGGTGGTCACAGAGGAAAAATATCTTGGAGCCCTTTTCCATCTCTTGCTCCAGAAGCCTCTGGATGTGGGGGATGATGCGGCGCGCCCGCCCGCCGCAGTAGAGGGGATTGCCCTCCTCTAAAAAGCCTCTCAACATATCGATTACCAGGACGGCATTAGGCATAGCTTTCGGGCTCCTTTTGGCTGAATTTGGTATCATCTTAATTAACTTTAGGATGAGAAGTCAAGCAAATCATGAGCCGGGGTGAAACCGCAGCCTCAGCAGACCCTTTAGGTCGGCGAAGACTGTTTTGGCGATGGCGACCCTTGTGTCGGGGTCCTCGATCCAGGCTACGGGGATCTCCCTGATCCGATAGCCCTTTTTCTCCGCGAGGATAAGTAGCTCGGTGTCGAAGAACCACGCTTGATCCTGGATCAGGGGCACCAGCTCCTGGGCCGCTTTACTGCTCAATGCCTTGAAGCCACACTGGGCATCGGAGAATTTCGTAAAGAACATCGCCTTAATTACGAAATTGTAGCTTCTGGAGGTTAATTCGCGCTTAAAAGAGCGCTTCACCGATGAGCCATGCAGGAGTCGGGAGCCGATGGCGATGTCATAGCCCTCCTCGATAGCCTGGATAAGTTTGGGGAAGGCGGCAAGTTCGGTTGATAGGTCGACATCCATATAGCTCACGATGTCAGCGGCGCTCTCCAGCCACGCTTTGCGTAGCGCCCGACCTCGCCCCTTTTCGTTCAGGTGCATGGTGACGATATCGCGATGCTCCTGCGACAGGGCTTGCGCAATCTCACATGTCTTGTCGGTGGATGCGTTATCGGCGACGATGATTTTCCACTCTTGGGCTAGGTTTTCCTCTAGAAACCCTCGGAGGGTTGCTATGCTCTGGGCAAGGATATGCTCTTCATTATAGACCGGGATCACCACATCCACAGTGGTCATACTTCTTTCCTCTTTTCGCCCTATATGAGCCTTCTGTTGAGAAAATCGGTTTTTTCAAAGTCGCATCGATTTCTTAATTGCAACTATAAAGCTCGAAAAAGGGGATCAATGCTTGAAATGGCGCATGCCGGTGAATACCATGGCGATATTGTGCTCATTAGCTACCCTGATCGCATCCTCATCTCTTACCGAGCCTCCCGGCTGGATGATGGCGGTGATCCCTCCCTTAGCGGCGAGGGCCACGCCATCGGGGAAGGGGAAGAAGGCATCGGAGGCGAGCACACTGCCGGGGGCGCGATCGCCCGCCTTTTTCAGGGCGATCGCTACACTATCCACCCTGCTCGGCTGTCCAGCCCCCATCCCCAGAAGTGCACGGTCCTTAGCCAGGACAATGGCATTGGATTTCACATGCTTCACGGCGCGCCAGGCAAAGAGGAGGTCTCTCGTCTCCTCGGGGGTTGGCTGGCGCTCGGTCACCGGGCGCAGGTGCAGATCCTCAGCGGTGAAGTCAGCGGTCGAGGCGAGAAACCCACCGCTCACCCGGCGAAACTCTAAGGCGGCGGACTTTCCTTTGGCCACCGCGCCCAGTTCCAGAATACGCAGATCGCGCTTTCGCGTCAGCAGGGAAAGGGCGCCCTCTTCATACTCGGGGGCGATGATGCCGTCGAAGTGGGTCTTACTGATCTCCTCGGCGGTTGCCAGGTCTATCGTTACATTGGAGGCCACGATGCCGCCAAAGGCGGAGACCGGGTCGCCGGCAAGAGCTCTTCGATAGGCCTCAGCGAGGTCTTCATGAGAGGCCAGCCCGCAGGGATTAGTGTGCTTGATGATGGCGATGGTGGGGGCGGAAAAGTCGCAGGCCGCGCGCAGCGCACCATCGATATCGAGGATATTGTTGAAGGAGAGGGCCTTTCCGGAAATTTGGGTGGCCCCCGCGATGCCGGGTTCACCCTTGCCGATGACCTCCTCTTTATAGAAGGCAGCTTCCTGGTGGGGGTTCTCGCCATAGGTGAGGTCCTGTAGCTTCCGCAGGGCGATGGTCATCTCCTGAGGGAATATTTCGTCCTTGGGCCTGAGATAGCTGGAAATCGCAGTATCGTAAGTGGCGACGTGCTGGAAAGCCTTCTGCGCTAATTTCATTCGTTCCGGGATGTCTACTTTACCCGAACGTAGTTTCTCCAATATTGGAGCGTAGTCTGCGGGGTCGACCACCACAAGGACATGAGCGAAATTCTTGGCGGCGGCGCGGATCATCGTCGGCCCTCCGATGTCGATGTTCTCTAGGGCCTCTTCCAGGCTTACCTCTTCTCTGGCTACGGTCTGGACGAAGGGGTAGAGGTTGACCGCCACCAGGTCGATGGGCTGGATCCCTTGCTTCACCAGTTGCGCCATATGGCTTTCGAGGTCTCTGCGGGCGAGAATGCCGCCGTGGACCGCGGGGTGAAGCGTCTTCACGCGGCCATCGAGAATCTCGGGAAAGTTGGTCAGCTCTCCAACGCTGCGAACGGGTACCCCTGCCTTCTCAAGAGCACTTTTAGTGCCTCCGGTGCTGAATATCTCCACCCCTAGCTCATTTAGACCACGAGCAAATTCAACAAGACCCGTTTTGTCCCAGACGCTCAAAATAGCGCGCACTGCTACCTCCTAAACTATGATTAACCGCTCTCTTTTTTTCTGCTCGATCACCTCGCCGATAGGGCTAGCCTCTGGCATTGCTTTGGTTAGCCTCTCCACATCGCCGGGGGCGCAAACTATCGCCATGCCAATCCCCATATTGAACACGCGATACATCTCCTGCTCCTCGATATTGCCCTCTTTTTGAATCAACGAGAAGATCGGAGGGACTTCCCACGACCCCTTCTCGATTTTAGCTACCAGACCTTTAGGAATAATGCGGGGTAGGTTTCCCGGGATGCCCCCTCCGGTGATATGAGCGATGCCCTTGATTTGCGGAAGCAACGGCTTGAGCACGGGATAATAGCGGCGATGGGGCTCCAGGAGCTCCTCCCCCAGGGTGCGACCGAGCTCAGGGTAAAAAATCTTCAACGCTTGAGGTTCAACGCTAAATAACCGCCGCACTAAGGAATAGCCGTTGGTATGGAGGCCGCTTGAGGGTAGCCCGATAATGGTATCGCCAGCCTTTATCGAACTTCCATCGATGATGCTTCCCTTCTCCACTACCCCAACGATGAATCCCACCAGATCGTATTCCCCTTCGGGGTAGAGGCCGGGCATCTCAGCGGTCTCGCCGCCGATGAGGGCACAGCCCACCTCGCTCAAGGCATGGGCCATCCCTTCGATGATGCTTGCCACCGTCTCTGGGGCAAGCTTGGCCATGGCGATATAGTCCTGGAAGAAGAGGGGCGCGGCGCCGCAGGTGAGGATGTCGTTTACGCAATGGTTCACCAGGTCGATGCCGATGGTGTGATGCCTCCCGAGGGCACAGGCGACCTTTAGCTTGGTGCCCACCCCATCGGCACTGGAGACCAGGACGGGCTCCAGATAGCCCTTCAGCTCAAAAAGCCCGCTAAAAAAACCGAGGTCGCTGAGGACCTCGGGTGTGAAGGTGGCACGCGCCTGTTTTCGCACAACTTTCACAATTCTATCGGCAGCATCAATGTCCACGCCGGCGTCGCGATAGGATTCTCTCTTGGCACCCAAAAATCACCCCTTGGGAGGCTCCAAAGCCAGCTTATCCATCCCAAGCTGCACCGGCACGGGATAATCGCCGGTGAAGCAGGCGAGGCAAAAGAGCTCCTTGGGGAGGACCACCGCTTCGATGAGCCTTTCCACGCTCAGGTAGCCAAGACTGTCAGCGCCGATGAACTGGGCAATCTCGGGGATCTGCTTATGGGCGGCGAGGAGTTCCCAACTGCTGGCCATATCCACCCCCAGGAAGCAGGGGTAGCGAATTGGGGGAGCGCAGATGCGCATGTGTACCTCCTTGGCACCAGCCCGCCGAAGCAAAGCGATCACCCGCGGCGTGGTAGTGCCCCGGACGATGCTATCATCAACCAGGATCACCCTCTTTCCCTCCAGTCTCTCTGGCATTGGATTGAACTTGAGTTTGACGCCAAGCTCCCTGATTCGCTGGTCGGGCTCGATGAAGGTACGCCCCACATAGCGATTCTTCAACAGCCCCTCGGTAAAGGGGATGCCTGACTCTTGGGAGTAGCCAATGCCTGCTGCGGTCGCCGAGTCAGGGACGCCGATCACCAGGTCAGCAGCCACCGGATACTCCTGGGCAAGTCTTGTCCCCATTGCCTCTCTCGCTGAATAGATACGACGGCCGGCGATCATGCTATCGGGTCGGGCAAAGTAGATATATTCGAAGATGCACAGGCCCCGCTTTGTGGCGCGCTTTTCCTTGTAGCTTCTCATCCCTTTGGCATCGATGACTACCACCTCGCCAGGCTCGACCTCACGCAGGAATTGCGCCCCGATATGGTCCAGGGCACAGCTCTCCGAGGCGAGCACCCAGCCACCGTCGAGCTTGCCCAGGCAGAGGGGACGCACCCCTAGCGGATCGCGAACCCCGAAAAGGGTGTCCTCGGTCAGGAGCACCAGGGAATAGGCGCCTACCAGTCTCCTCATCGCATGTCTGATCCTATCGACCCATGTCTTCCTTGGAGAGGAGAGGATCAGATAGGCGATGACCTCGGAGTCTGTGGTGGTGGCGAAATTGTAGCCCTGCTCCTCAAGCTGCTGGCGCAGCTCTCTGGCATTGACGATATTCCCATTGTGCCCCAGGGCAATCCTGCCTGTAGGGCCCTCGACCACAATAGGCTGGGCGTTACTGCGGCGGCTGGAGCCGGCGGTGGAATAGCGGTTGTGTCCGATGGCGATGTTGCCCCATAGTCGGCTCAACACCCTTTCATCGAAGATCTGGGAGACCAGCCCCATTTTGGTGTACACATGAATCCGCTCCCCGTCGGTGGTGGCGATGCCGGAGCTCTCCTGGCCGCGATGTTGCAGGGAATAGAGGCCAAAGAAGGTGAGCCTGGCTACATCCTCGCCCGGGGCATAAACCCCAAAAAGGGCACAGCACTCTTTCATTTTTGTCCTTTTTTGCCCCCTATATTGATTATAGTCTTCCCTCGAGGTAGGGTCAATCCTTAAAGACTCGGGCTGTTAGCCAATTCAGGGCGCCCTCCATTGCCTTCTCCGCGACGCGAAGCCGATGCCCGGCCCCTGTGATGATCATGATCTCCTTAGGTTCCCCCGCCCGCTCATAAAGTACCCAGGCGCTCATGGGGTCCACCATATCATCCTGAGCGCCCTGGATAATCAGGAGCGGCCTTGGGGAGAGCTTTTCGACCTGCTCGATGGGCTTCACCTTGTTGAAACCATCCATCCAATCGGTCACCGAGGTGGGGAAATCCTCATCCCTGATTATTCCGATGGTGCGAAAATGCGCGATGGCGGATTTTGCTCTCTCGGCATCGGCGGCGAGGCGGAACATAGTGGGGCAGGCGCAGGTGATGAGGGAAGAGACCCTGGAGTCTTGGGAAGTGACATAGACGGAGACGGCGGCGCCGGCGCTAAAGCCCATCAGGGAGATTTTGCCCTTGCCCACCTCACTCATATTGTAAAGATAATCCAGCGCCGCCTCCAGATCCCTGGTCCAGCCCATAATATCGAAGTTGCCCTCACTATCGCCCGTCCCTCTGAAGTTGAAGATGAGGGTCAAAAAACCGGCTTGAGAGAACCTCTCGGCAAGCGCAGGATAGCCTCGATCGCCAGGGTCCGGGGTACCTCTGGGAATGCCATGGCATAGGCAGAGAGCGGGGCAGGGTTGCTGCTCTGGAATATAGGCCTGACCCACAAGCTTAATGCCCTCCAATTCGAGGGGAATAACCCTCTTCTCCATCGTTACACCTTCAATAGCACGAAAAGCTCCCGATTTCCTGCGGCCCCCAGGATGGGTGAGGGGGTGAGCCCACCGAGCCTTAACCTTTTTTCGCACTCCCCCCGCTCCTCCCCACCCCATTCGATGGCCCAGGAGATAAACCGCCCCAGGACGCGGGCGTGAAGCAAGGGGTCCTTGACCAGCCCTCCCTTGCCCACCTGAGCCCGCCCCACCTCAAACTGAGGCTTCACTAGGCAGATCAACTTACCCCCCGGCTTTACCAATTTGGCTACATTGGGCACCACCTTCTCCAGGGAGATGAAGGAGAGGTCTATAGTGGCCAGATCAACCGGTTCGGGCAAGGAGAAGGGGTAGCGAGCGTTCACTCGTTCCATCACCACTACGCGGGGTTCCACCCTCAATCGGTAGTCCAGTTGCCCGTAGCCGACATCGACGGCATAGACCCTGCTTGCCCCCCGTTTCAGCAGACAATCGGTGAACCCCCCTGTTGCGGCGCCGACATCGAGGGTCACTAGAGAATCTACATCGATGTGGAACTGATCCAGGGCGTGGGCTAGCTTTATGCCCCCTCTGCTAACGAAGGGGGGCTTTTGGCGCAGGCGGATCGTGACATCCTCCCTCACTTGGGTGGCTGGTTTAGCGACCACCCGTTCATTGACAAGAACCTCGCCCGCCAGGATCAGGGCGTGTGCCTTCTCCCGGCTCTCCGCCAGCCCCCGTTCCACCAGCAGAAGATCGAGCCGCCGCTTCATTCTGTTTAGCATAAACCTCCCCTGGGATAATAGTCAAGGAGATATGCTTGACACAGTCATCAAATAATGGTAAATTAATAAGTTAGTGTCCAGAGGCTAGCCTGACAGAGGTCGAAAGGCCGGCAAGGCCGGGCCAGTAAGGCAGCTCAGCTTTAAGGCTTTCGGCCTTTAATTATGATTTGGAGGTATATGTGCCTACCGTTAATCAACTGGTGCGTAAGGGGCGCGCAAAGGCTGAAAAGAAGACCAAGACGCCGGCGCTGCATTATACTTACAATGCGCTAAAGGGGCGGATGGTGCAGGGGGAGGGCTCCCCCCAGAGGCGAGGTGTCTGCACTCAGGTTAAGACGGTGACCCCAAAGAAGCCTAACTCCGCGTTGCGCAAGGTCGCGCGTGTCAGGCTCACCAATGGGATGGAGGTGACCGCCTATATCCCCGGCGAGGGACATAGCCTTCAGGAGCACTCGGTGGTTCTCCTTCGGGGGGGTCGGGTGAAGGATCTGCCCGGGGTAAGGTATCACATTATTCGGGGCGCTTTGGATGCGGGGGGCGTGGAAGATCGACAGCAGGGCCGCAGCAAGTACGGGACGAAGCAGCCCAAGCGCTCCATTGGAGAATAAAATGCCTAGAAGAGCAAGGGCCACAAAAAGGGAGATACCCCCTGACCCGCGGTACCGGAATGTAACCGTGGCCAGGCTGATCAATAAGGTGATGACCCGGGGAAAGAAGAGCACCGCGGAGCGGATCGTTTATGGGGCCCTCAATATCGTTGCGGAGCAGGTGAAAAGGGACCCCGTGGCTACCTTGGAACTGGCGATCAAAAATGCCACCCCGCTTCTTGAGGTCAAGCCGCGTCGCGTTGGTGGTGCCACCTATCAGGTGCCTGTAGAGGTGAGGACGGGGCGTGGCCTCGCCCTAGCCATACGCTGGCTCATCAGAGCGGCGCAGGCCCGCGGGGGTAAGTCCATGGCGGAGAAGCTGGCGGCGGAGGTCTTGGATGCTGCCCAGCGGCAGGGGGTCACCATTAAAAAGCGCGATGATACCCATAGGATGGCGGAGGCAAATCGGGCCTTTGTTCACTATCGGTGGTGAGGAAGATGCCCAGGTCATTCCCTTTAGAGCGGATCAGGAATATTGGAATCATCGCCCATATCGATGCGGGTAAAACAACGCTTACCGAGAGGATCCTTTACTATACCGGTCGCACCTATAAGCTGGGCGATGTGGATGATGGCACGGCGGTGATGGACTGGATGGCGCAGGAAAGGGAGCGGGGGATCACCATTACCGCTGCCGCTACTACCTGCCATTGGCTGGACCATCGCATCAACATTATCGATACCCCGGGGCATGTGGACTTCACCGCTGAGGTGGAGCGAAGCCTTCGGGTTCTCGATGGGGGCATCGTGGTTTTCGATGCGGTGGCTGGTGTTGAGCCCCAGTCAGAGACGGTCTGGAGGCAGGCGGATCGCTATGGCGTTCCTAGGATTTGCTTCGTGAACAAGATGGACCGCATCGGTGCCGATTTCCATCGCACCGTGGACATGATCAAGGAGAGGCTGGGCGCAAGTGCCCTGCCCATACAATTGCCCCTGGGAGCCGAGGGCTCCTTTGAGGGCGTTATCGATATAGTAGCGGAAAGGATGTGGGTCTTCTCTGATGACCCCAATGAAAGCCCCGTGGCAAAAGACATCCCTCATGATTATGAGGAGGTCTCAAGTAGGTATCGGGAGGAGCTGATCGAGAGGCTTGCCGAAAGCGATGATCGGTTGATGGCTCTCTATTTAGAGGGGGGTACCATCAATGCTTCAGCTATTAAAGAGGCTCTCAGACGGGCTACCATAGCAAATCGAGTGGTGCCCGTTCTTTGTGGCAGTGCCCTGCGGAATAAGGGGATCCAGCCCATGCTGGACGCCATTATTTTCTACCTTCCCTCACCTATTAATGTGCCACCGGTGGTGGGCATCGATCCCAAGAGTGGCAAAGAGCTTCAGCGTTCCCCCACCGATGGCGCTCCCTTCTCCGCCCTGGCCTTTAAGATAGTCTCCGACCCCTTTATTGGCAGGCTGGTCTATTTCAGGGTTTATTCCGGGAAGGTAGAGGCCGGGGCTCAGGTCTATAACTCCAGAAGGGAGCGTCGGGAAAGGATCGGGCGACTGCTTCAGATGCATGCCAATCGTCGTGAGGAGATCAGGCGGGTTGAGGCAGGCGACATCGCTGCCGCCCTGGGCTTGAAAGACACCTTCACTGGCGATACGCTGTGTCACCCCGGTGCGCCCATCGTGCTGGAGGCGATTCGCTTCCCCCAGCCGGTGCTCTCGGTGACCATCGAGCCCAAGTCACGGGCCGATCAGGATCGACTGGATGATGCCCTGACGAAATTGGCCCAGGAGGACCCCACCTTCATCGCCTATTACGATGAGGAAATGGGGCAAACGATCATCTCAGGGATGGGCGAGCTCCACCTTGAGGTCATCGTGGACCGGTTACTCCGTGAGTTCCAGGTGGGGGCAAATGTGGGCAAGCCCCGGGTTGCCTATAGAGAGACCATCACCGTGCCGGTAAAGGTTGAGGGGAGGTTCATCAAACAGACTGGGGGCAGGGGGCAATATGGACATGTCTGGATCGAGCTTCAGCCTGGGGGGCGGGGGAGTGGCTTTGAGTTTGTGAACGAAATTAAAGGTGCTATTATCCCCAAGCGATACATCCCCTATGTGGAGAGCGGTGTCAGGGAGGCTATGGAGAGTGGTGTTTTGGCGGGCTACCCTCTGGTAGATATTAAAGCCACCCTCTATGATGGGAGCTTTCATGAGGTTGATTCCTCTGATATAGCCTTCAGGATTGCCGGCTCCATGGCGCTGAAGGATGGGGTGAGGAGAGCCAAGCCCATCCTCCTTGAGCCCGTCATGAAGATGGAGGTCGTCACCCCTGAAGAATTCATGGGTGACATCCTTGGAGACCTCAACTCAAGGCGGGGTCAGGTCGCGAGCATTGACAGTCGTGGTGCCACAAAGATAATCCGCTGCTTTATTCCCCTCGCCGAGACCTTCGGCTATGCTACTGACCTCAGGTCGCTGAGCCAGGGGAGGGCAACCTACGTTATGGAGTTTCATCGCTATGAGGAGCTGCCCCAAAATTTAGCGGAGCAGCTTATTGTCAAAGTGGGGGGGGTGGCCTGATGCCTAAGCAGAAGATTCGCATAAAACTCAGGGCCTTCGATCATCGGATATTGGATCAATCGGCAGGGCAGATCGTGGAGGCCGCGGAGCAGACCGGGGCTAAGGTGGTGGGACCAGTCCCCTTGCCCACGCGCATTAAGAAGTTCTGTGTCATCCGCTCCCCCCATGTGGACAAGGACTCCAGGGAGCAGTTTGAGATTCGCACCCACAAGCGTCTGATCGATATCCTGGAGCCCTCCTCCAGGACTATCGATGTCCTGACGCGGCTGGATTTACCGGCAGGGGTTGATATAGAGATCAAGCTTTAGAAGTTCGAAAAAAATGATCGAAGGAATTATCGGGCGAAAGATCGGGATGACCCAGGTTTTTGGGAAGGATAGCACGGTGGCGCCGGTTACCGCCATCGAGGCCGGGCCCTGCTTCGTGACCCAGATTAAACGGGCGGAAAAAGAGGGCTATGATGCCATTCAGCTTGGCTTTGGCGAGGCGAAGCGCCTCAACTCCCCGGAGAAGGGGCATCTCAAGAAGCTGGGCATGCTTAAGCATCTCAGGGAGTTTGCGGCATCGGATATCGCCTCCATCCAGGTGGGGCAGGTGGTGGATGTGAGCATCTTCAAGCCTGGCGATCTTGTCGATGTCACCGGTATCTCCAAGGGGAAAGGCTTTGCCGGGGTGGTGAAGCGCCACCACTTCGCTGGCGGCCCCAAGACCCACGGTCAATCCGACCGCCATCGCGCTCCGGGCTCTATAGGGGCGACCACCACCCCGGGGAGGGTACTCAAGGGGATGCGGATGGCGGGTCATATGGGGAATGAGCGGGTGACGGTGCGTCACCTCAAGGTGGTCGAGGCGGATGCGGAGCGCAACCTGCTCCTGGTTCGCGGGGCAGTGCCCGGTGCCAGAAATGGGCTCGTCACCATCAGGAAATCGACTGGCCAGGAGGAAAATCCTGTTTAGATTCGCCATTTTTAACGCCTTCAGAAGAAAGGGGATCGCCATTTTTGCCATCCTCGGGGCTGCCTTGGGCATCGCGCTGATGACGGTGTTGCTCAGTATCTCCGAGGGCATGAACCAGCAAATGGGCGAGATGATGGATGAACTGGCAGGGGGTATCGCTGTTTACCCCAAGGCCGCACCCCTGGGGTTTATGATACCCAGCCCCATAGGCTTACCGATTTCATATGCAGATGAGATAGAGACGATAGAAAACGTGGATAACGTGCACCCGCAGGTGACGGTATTCGTCCCCACTGAAGATTACGCCTTTGGCGACCCTATGGGTACACTCATGGGGGGTGTGGATTTGGGGCGCGAGATCGAGGAGGACAGTCCAGTCGCGCCGGGCAATATCATTGAGGGCGAACCCTTGACGACAGCCAGTGAGAATGAGGTCATACTCGGTACCTTGGCCGCCACAGCTGCCAGGGGAGGGGACTACGCTAAAGTCGGCGGCACCATGGAGATGACTGTATTGGGCGGCGGTAACGCTACTCTCACACTCACCGTGGTAGGCATATTCGAGACCGGTAACACCATGTACGATTTTAGCATCTATACCGACATAGACACCGCGAGGAGACTGACTCCGTACATCGCCGCGGGTGAGGCAAATTTCATTGCAGTCGAGGCTACCAGTAGGGAATACGTAAGCGACATCGCAACAGAAATAGAAACGATGTTTGAGAATAGAGAAGTTCCGGTCAGCACGACTGTGGCCAAAGAAATGCTGGAGAGCTTCGGAGAAATGATGGGTACCTTCGAGAGCTTCCTGTGGGTCGTTTCCCTGGTTGCGGCGATCGCTGGTGGGGTCTCCATATTCATCGTTATGCTTATCTCGGTGATCGAGAGGACGAAGGAGTTCGGCATCCTCAAGGCATCGGGCTGGTCAAATAGGAATATCATCGGCTCGGTGGTGATTCAATCGATCACCATTGGCCTGCTGGGCGCTGCTCTTGGTCTTGCCATTGGATATGGCGCAGGGCAGGGCATCGATGCCTACATTAGAATGGATATCGCTGCTGTTACATGGAGGTTGATACTTATCATTGCCGCCTTCGGGATACTTGTAGGGGTGGTGGGGGGGCTCTACCCTGCATTGCGGGCGGCGCGGGTAAGCCCTATAGAAAGTATGAGAGCCGTATAGGTGAGCGACATGAGTGAGCATCAAACTGGGTCTGAGGACCAACGGAAAAGCATCGTAGTTACCCAAAAGCTAACTAAAATCTATGGTAAGGGAGCCACCAGGGTAGCTGCGCTCAAAGGGGTGAACCTCAGGGTCAGAAGAGGGGAATTTGTTGCTGTGCTGGGACCATCGGGAAGCGGCAAGACCACCCTGCTCAATATGCTCGGTGCTCTGGATCGCCCCACCAGCGGACGGGTATTTATCGACCGTGTGGAAACGAGCAAGGTTCCTGAGCGGAGGCTTTACAAAATCCGCCGTGAGAAGCTGGGCTTCATTTTCCAGACCTATTATCTGGTGCCAACCCTGAACGCCCTGCAAAACGTGCTCATGCCCGTGTTACCAATAAGGGCGAACAAACGGTATAAGAAGAGGGCGGTGCGGCTCTTGGAGATCGTGGGCCTTAAGGACCGCATGCATCACAAGCCTGGAGAGCTCTCCGGTGGCGAGCAGCAGCGGGTGACCATCGCCCGCGCCCTGATCCTAAATCCCAGCGTGATCCTTGCAGATGAGCCCACCGGCAATCTGGATGTCAAAACTGGCGCTGAGATTATCGAGCTGATGCGGTGGCTAAACAAGGAGCGCGGGAAAACCTTTATTATTGTGACCCACGATCGCCGCATCGCCGAAACTGCCGAAAGGGTGTTCTATTTGATGGATGGCAGGCTATCCGATGTCCCCGCTGAGGAGTATTAAAGTGGTGCAGGTTCCTGTTCATAATATTCTGGGAGAGGTTGTCGACCACATCGAACTGAAGGATGAGGTTTTTGGGGTATCCCTGAACCAGGCGGTGGTGCATCAAGCCCTGGTGAGGCAGCTGGCTAATGCCCGTCAGGGCACGGCGAGCACCAAGACCCGGGCACAGGTTTCTGGTGGTGGGCGAAAGCCCTTCCGCCAGAAGGGAACGGGACGAGCGAGGCGGGGGAGTGCAAGGTCACCGCTGCTCAGAGGTGGCGGCGTGGCCTTCGGTCCTCACCCCAGGAGCTATCGTCAGGCGATGCCCAAGAAGATGCGCCATCTCGCCCTGAGGTGCATCCTCTCGGCAAAGGTGGCCGATGGTGAAATGGTCGTGGTAGATGAGCTCGCGTTGAGCGAGCCCAAGACAAAGGAGATGGCTCGCATCCTGGCGGCATTGGGAGTGGGCTCCTCGGCCCTTGTTGTTACCGCTGAGCCCGATCCCAATGTGTATAAATCGGCGCGCAACCTGGAGAGGACGAAGACATTGCCCGCCAACCTGCTCAATGTCGTCGATCTCCTTTCCCACCGGATATTGTTGCTCACCGTGGCGGCGGTGCAGCGGGTGGAGGAGATGGGGACGCCGCAGCCAGGGAAGCTGGTAAAGACATAAGGACGAAAAATGCAGGTTCTAGAAATATTGCGCCGCCCTATAATCACGGAGAAGAGCACCGCCCTTCAGAAGCGGGGCAAATACACCTTTGAGGTGGCGCGGGATGCCAATAAGGAGCAGATCAAGCAGGCTGTGGAGCTGGCGTTTCAGGTTGAGGTGGCGCGGGTGAATGTGATGACCATGCCCTCCAAGTGGCGTGGCCCGGGCAGAAGA
>JAUWZB010000085.1 GCA_030615555.1 Dehalococcoidales bacterium | reverse complement strand
TATCGAGGTGACAGATCGCGGGCTTGTTCTCAAAGAAGTGGCTCCGGGGTGGACCCCTGAGGAGGTGCAGAGTCTAACGGAACCAACGCTCATCATCGACCCAGACTGCCACGATATCGAGTTGATGTAGCGAGCGTAGCTCATAAATGGTGCGTACATACCTTTTGCGCGGATGCAACGTGAAGTATTCTACAAATTCTGGGGTGGCTTTCATTCCGTTTTTTTTATGCTGGTCGAGTAAAATTATTAAGAATGGTCGACTATTGGCGGGAGGGCAGCATGTATGAAAACGAAAGAAAAGTATGATGTTGTCATTATTGGCGGTGGCCCCAACGGGCTGGGGATAACTGCCTATCTAGCTAAGTGCGGTCTCAAGGTATGTCTTTGCGAGGCGAGGCTTGAGGTCGGCGGCGCCTGTGAGGGTATTGAGCCCATCCCCGGCTTCAAAATCCATCCCCACGCCGTTATCAACTACGCAGCAGCCGGGCCCGGATTGGAGCAACTGGAGCTTCATAAGTACGGTATGAGAATGGCCTGGGCTAAAGTCTTTGGTGCCGCAGTAACTAAGGACCAGCAGAGGTGTGCTGTGGGGGGCAGATGGTGTCCCCAGGAGACTAGGGAGGGCATGCTGACGTTCTCGGAAGAGGCTGCAGCGACAACCGGGGCCATATATGAGATAATGAATGCGCCGGAGTGCAAGGAATTCCTCAGGTCCATCTTCTGGACGCCGCCACCTCCAGAGGGGGTCACCCTCGAGCCAAAGGATCTGCCCTGGGTGAAGGCGATAAAGAAGCTGCCAATGCTTGATCAGGTGTACGATGATAGCTGGCTCGACATGTCTACGATGGACCTTTGCGATCTCCTGCTTCAGGAAGACGCTCAGAAGGTAGGGTTCTGTTTAAGCTCCTTGGACAATGGCCCTGATCCCTTTTCGAAAGGCATGGGGATCTTTGGCTTGGCCGATACCCTCTTGATGATGTATGCCGGGTCTTCGCCGCTGGGAGGGATGCACTCCTATATGCATGCCCTGATGCGCTGTGCCCTCGCCCACGGGGCTACCATCCTCACCAACTCCAAGGTGGAGGAGATCATAGTGGAGTATGGTGAAGCCAAGGGGGTGGAACTAGCTGATGAGGCGCCCTGCCGGGACAAGGTGATATTAGCCGATAAGGCAGTGATCAGCGCCACCCATGTCAAGCCTACCTTCCTGGAACTCATCGCCCCCAAGCACCTGGACAAGGGCTTCATCCAGCGGGTGAAGGACATCAACCTCAACGGGGGCAGCCTCTTCGTCTTCAACCTCATCGTCAAGGAATCGCCCAAGTTCAAGGGGAAGGGCGGGGAGCTGGTAAACAAGTGTACCCCCCTCCTGACGGCTTTCCCCGTGGATGGCCGTGAGGAATTGCTGAATCTCAGGCGGGCGATCTGCGTTGAGCGCAGACATCCGATAAAGAGAGAGGAGGCGATTCTCCGCTGTGTATACCTTAGCCATGCTGACCGAACATTGTGTCCACCGGGTTACCAGATACTTTACAACTTTTTCTCGGTCCCCCCTCCCGAATACCACAGGGATGGGCCGGAGGCGGTGAACAAGGCCAGTGACGAGCTGGTGGCCCTCGGGCTTGAGATGTACCGGGATTATTGCACCAATATGACCGATGACAATATTGTAGCCACGTTCGTTAACACCCCCTACGATTCCTCCTTCAGGAACATGGGGCTGGTGGGGGGAAACTTTCAGGCAATAAGAGCAGGTGAGGATGAGTGGTGGGTCAATAGGCCCCTGCCTGAGCTTTCGAGATATAGGACGCCTATCGACAAGCTGTATCTGTGTAACCAGACCTCCCACCCCGGGGGCCTAGCACTCATGGGAGTACCCTACTGCCTGATGCATATCCTGATCGAGGATCTGGACCTGAAGCCGGGGAACTGGTGGTATCCATCACCGTACTATATCTCGGAGCGGGAGGTCAAGGCAGCTGTCGTATGAGGCTACCAACTCGATGGATGTGAGTCTGACCACAGCAGGTAGAAGGTGTATTTGCCTTGAGGATAAGGCGGGATACTGGAAGCAAGTAACCGGTGTCATCCATCACTACGTTAAATTATTAAAAAAGGAGGCAATCTGATGGAAGTTTTTAGACCGAGCGTTCTTCCTTTTCCTGAGATGCCCAAGGATCTGGAGTGTGATGTAGCTGTTATCGGCGGCGGTCCCAATGGTTTGATCACCTCAGCCTATCTGGCAAAGGCAGGTTTGAAGGTTATTCTCCTGGAGAGAAGAGGCGAAATAGGCGGTGGGCTGGCAACAGAGGAGGTCCTCTACCCCTGCCACTACGCCAATACCCATGCCACCTACCATATGATGGTGGAATACATGCCGGTGTTTAAGGACTTCGACCTAGACAAGCGTGGTCTCCTGTGGGTCGGCCCCAATGCCCAAACAGGGATGATCTTCCAGGACAAGAGTTCGGTACTCCTACACCGCATGGCGGAAGACACTTACGACTCCATAGCGAAGTGGTCTGAGGAAGATGCCACTAGATTTTTTGGTTGGATAAGGGATTTGAAGAAGATGATGGACGAGGTCCTAGCTCCAGGCACTTACTGGCCTCCCTTGCCAGCAGTGGACCTGGCAGTGAAGATGCAGAGGACCGAGCTGGGCAGGGAGCTCATGGAGATGATGGAGAAGAGCCCTTACCAGATTGTAACTGAGACCTTCACTCATCCAAAGGTGAGGGCGGTTTTTCTCTATGTCACCTGCATGTGGGGACTGGACCCGACAGAAACGGGGCTAGCCTTCCTCGTGCCCCTGATGATAACCCGCAGCATGCAGAAGTACCAGTGCTACGGCGGCTCGCACAAGCTGGCCGGGATGCTGGGTAAAGAGATCGTGGTCAATGACGGGATGATACTGGAGAACGGGGAGGTGGTCAAGATCAACGTCGATAACGGCAAAGTAAGCGGAGTGGAACTCTTCGACGGGACAAGGATAAAGGCCAAGGTGGTGGCTTCCAGCCTTGACCCCCCTACTACCTTTATCAAGCTGGTAGGGGAGGACAAGATTCCTGCCAATCTGGCTGAGCGCTGTAAGGCATGGGAGTGGGATAAATGGAGCCTTTGGTCTCTGCACATCGCCACTCCAAAGCCACTGGAATATGATGTGGTAGATGATTCCCGAATTAACGAATCCTTCATGAATATAATGGGCTTTGAGGATGAGGGTGATGTGATGAAGTTCTTCACGGGTGTCCGCGATGGAAGACTAGACCTTATAGGAGGTCATGCCACCTGTGAGACCCTGTACGACCCCACCCTCGTCGATAAACCAGGTAGACATGTGTCCAAGTTCCAGTTCCCTGCCCCTTATGATCTGGACGGGAACTGTGCGAACTGGGAGAAGAGGAAGGCGGAGATCGAGGATAAGGTCCTCGACCTTTGGTTTAGTCGCCTAAGGGGCATGTCGCGGAGTGACATAATTGCTATGTCCAGCGAGTCGCCGGTGGATGTCGAGAGAAGGATTCCATGCATGGTGAAGGGGGCGATAAAACACGGGGACTACAGTGCGTTGCAGATGGGCTTCTACCGTCCTGATGAGTCGTGCTCCTGCTCGAAAACGCCTGTGCAGGGTCTTTACCTCTGTGGGGCTTCGATGTATCCCGGAGGCATGGTGACTGGTGGGCCAGGATATATTGCCAGCAACGTAATCGCTGATGATATGAGCGTCAAGAAGTGGTGGAAGGTACCAGCCTTCATTGAGAGGTACGTGGAGCAATATATAAAGGACTAGCGAGTTACTGCCCAATTGCGCTATTATAATAAATGATGGTCTCTAACCACCCCTTCTTGCTCACTTTACCCTAGCGGCTTGAAGTACTTGATGTCCAGGATGCTGGCCACGCGCTCTTTCTCGACCTTGAATACCGCCTGAACCTTCATGCCGACCTTTAGTTGCTCGGGATCGACCTCTCCCAGCATATGGACAAGGCCGGTGTCAGCCCCATCCAGTTGAACTATCCCGTATGCAATGGGGGGTTCCAATGGCTGGACAGGATTCGGCTGGTAGGCAACGGCATAGGTGAGCAGGGTTCCCTTTTGGCTCACCTCAACCCACTCACTGAGCTCGCCAAAGCAATCCTTACATACAGACCTGGCAGGGACATAAACACGGTTACAGGTAGGGCATCTCGTACCCATGATTCTCTTATTGTCTCTCAGTTCGATGAGGAACCGGCTCCCCACAGCTCCGGCGGAATACGTATTCGGGATATATATCTGCCCGTGGTAAACCCAGACGTCCATCCCCTCCAGCTTCTCGGTTACTTTTGCCATGTGTTAACCT
>JAUWZB010000132.1 GCA_030615555.1 Dehalococcoidales bacterium | reverse complement strand
AGAATAAGTTTGGGGCGAGCTGTGATGAGATTGGCATGGTTTGGCTCTGGGGGAAGATACATCTGCGCCTTACCTCACGCCAGGGGGAGAAGGAGCGCCTCGGCTACCTGAAGGGAAGTTTTGGGCTGCTCATCGATGCCCTGAAGGAGCGAATTATCGATTCCGGTGGGGAGATTTACACCTCATCACCGGTTAATAAAATCATTGTGGAGGGCGAGAAAGCAGTCGGGCTTCAGGTGGGGATGAAGGGAGTGGAGAGAGCGAAAAAGCTGCAGGTACATCCCTGCGATGTCATTATCGCTACCGTACCCTCGCCAGTTTTCCTCGACATGATGCCCCAGTTACCCGCGGACTATGCTGGAAAACTAGGGGGGGTGCGCTATCAGGGGGCGGTGGTTCTTGCTTTGACCCTGAAGAAGCCCCTTTCCCATATCTACTGGCTGAATATCAGCGATCCCCAGGTCCCCTTTGTCGCCCTCATCGAGCACACCAACTTCATGAACCCCTCCATCTACGGGGGGAAGCGAATCGCCTATCTATCCAACTACCTATCAAAGGATAGCCCCCTCTATTCACTCGACCCCAACGAACTTTTGGCAGAGTACCTGCCCCACCTTCGAAAAATCAATCCCGAATTCGATCCCGGCTGGATCGAAGAGCGCCACCTCTTCCGCGATGATGCGGGGCAACCGATCATCACCACCAACTATTCATCCCTGATCCCGGACCACGCCACCCCGATCTCCCGCCTCTACCTGGCGAACACCACCCAGATATACCCCGAAGATAGGGGGATGAACTACAGCGTGCGGTTAGGGCGAAAGGTGGCGAGGCTGGCGAGCACCGAGGGTTGAATTCCCCAGTGCATTGTAGTATCATAAATTGTTAGAAAAATCACGATCGCTCCTTTGGTTATGCAGAGCCAAAATATAAACCGCAGCCCATCTCACCCTACCGAAAACTTCCACCCATCGGCTCTGAAGTTGAGAGCGTTAAATAACCCATCCGTCATTCTGAGCAGTAGCCCTGCTGTCACGGCGAGCGAAGCAATCTCATCACCATCCTTTGAGATTGCTTCATCAAGCCCCTCCACTTCATTCGGGATGCCTCGCAATGACAGGTCTAGAGAACCTTCACTGAGTTTACCCTGAGTGAGATTCTTCGCGCGCTTTGCTCCCTCAGAATGACCCGAAGGGTTTGACAATTGAACACCCTCGAAGTTCTGTGAGGAAACGATGTATAAGATTATGCTCAGAGAAGACCTGGTGCCCAGTATTCACCTTTTCAAGATCGAGGCGCCGGCGGTTGCACAAAAGGCCCAGGCAGGACAGTTCGTCGTCATAAGGGTAGATGAAACGGGGGAGCGTATCCCCCTGACGATTGCCGACTGGGACCGAGAGGAAGGAACTATCACCATCGTCTTCATGGAGGTGGGAGCCACCACCCGCAAGCTGGGCCAGCTTAAGGCTGGCGACTCCATCGCCAATTTCGTTGGTCCCCTGGGAGTACCCTCCCATATCGAGCAGTACGGCACCGTGGCCTGTGTCGGCGGGGGGATCGGCATTGCCCCGATCCTCCCCATCGCCCGCGCCCTCAAAGAGGCGGGGAATAAGATAATATCCATTATCGGGGCTCGGAACAAGGACCTCCTCTTCTGGGAGGACCGGGTGCGGGACATCAGCGACAGCCTGATCGTGACCACCGATGACGGTTCCTATGGCCGCAAAGCTCTGGTCACCGAGCCGCTAAAGGAGCTTTTAGAGGGGAATGAAAAAATCGACATGGTGGTTGCCATCGGCCCTGCGATTATGATGAAGTTTTGTGCCCAGACCACCAAACCATTCGGTGTCCCCACCATTGTCAGCCTCAACCCGATTATGGTCGATGGCACCGGGATGTGCGGCTGCTGTCGGGTGGAGGTTGGCAACGAAACAAAGTTCACCTGTGTCGATGGACCTGACTTCGATGGGCACCAGGTCGATTGGGATCTCCTCTTCGCTCGCCAGCGCATCTATCTCGATGAGGAAAAGCGCGCCCTGGAGCAATAGGAGCAGCTAAGAGATGGCTAAAATCGATCTAAACCGCGTGGAGATGCCCAAGCAGGAGCCCCTGGTGCGGGCGAGGAATTTCAATGAGGTCGCCTTGGGATATACTGCGGAACAGGCGCTAGCTGAGGCCAGCCGCTGCATCCAGTGTCCCAAGCGATCCTGCGTTGATGGCTGCCCTGTTGAGGTGGACATCCCCGATTTCACCGAGGCAGTGCGCCAAGGCAATATGCCCGAGGCAGTCAGGATCCTGAAGAGCAAAAACAGCCTTCCCGGCATCTGCGGCCGGGTCTGCCCCCAGGAGACACAGTGCGAAGACACCTGCTCCCTAGCAAAAAAGGGTGCCCCGATAGCTATCGGTCGCCTGGAGCGCTATGTCGCTGATTGGGAGCTGGCTCAAGGAGAGATGGAAAGGCCCCAGATCGCCACGCCCACAGGTAAGCGGATCGCTATAGTGGGCTCAGGACCGGCGGGGCTCACCGCAGCCGCTGACCTGGCCAAATTGGGACATGAGGTCACCATCTTTGAGGCGCTCCATATCCCCGGTGGCGTGCTCATGTATGGCATCCCCGAGTTCAGGTTGCCCAAGCATATCGTTCAGACCGAGGTTGACTACGTAAGGTCTTTAGG
>JAUWZB010000007.1 GCA_030615555.1 Dehalococcoidales bacterium | reverse complement strand
TATTAGCTGCTGCTTGAGTTTCGCCTCTTGAAGGAGTAGGATGAGCAGCGCGAGGGACTCCTGAAGCGCCACCAGCTCCAGATGCTTGATTCGGGACTCCACTGCCTTAGGGAAGGTAACAATAGCTACATTATGAACCATGCGCGCGAGCAGGGAAGCAGCGAGGCGGGTCCACTCCTCCAGCTCCCGCTCCACCTGGTGGAAGAGATGGGAGAGCATTCGCCGCTCCTCTAGTGAGACCTCCCCCGCCTCCAGGACCAGAGAGTCCACATAGTATCGATAGCCCTTATCCGAGGGAATGCCTCCCCCTGAGATATGGCGACGAATAATATAGCCATCCTCCTCAAGGCGTGCCATCTCGTTACGGATCGTGGCGGCGCTAACCCCAAGCCCATACCTACGGGCGATCATCTCTGAACCCACCGGGCTCGCCAACGAGATATACTCACCAACGATGATCCTGAGGACTTGCTCCTTCCGCTCCGATAACATGGCTCCCCATTGATTAGCACTCATAAGCCAAGAGTGCTAATCATACTAATTTACTACCTTTCCTTTTCCTTTGTCAAGAGGACGTACTCGTTCCTGTGACTTAATGACACATCACTTCCTCTCCCGTGATTTTCTTGGTAGCACTCCGTACCGTCATTGCGAGTGAAGCCAAAGCTCCGAGCCGAAGGCGAAGAGGAGGCAATCTCACGGTTCGCTTCCCTTCCCTCTCCTCCCCGAGATTACTTCGTCCCCCGACAAGTCGGGGTCCTCGCAATGACATTTTATAGTATTTCCCTCTCCCTTGAAGGGAGAGGGCTACGGTGAGGTCCAGTTCAGGCCGACAGGGGAGTCCAGAGGGGTTTTCCCCTCTGGCAGGGGTCTGGGGGTGTCCCCCAGATATACGTTTCAGGGAGGGCGGGTGGGAAGATGAGATATCAGAGGACGCGGCTTGTAATAAAGCAAAGGGTGAATTATAATAAAATGTTAACCTTCGGCCTTGGAATTTGAAATATGGCTACCAAACGAGATTATTATGAAGTTCTAGGCGTCCCAAGATCAGCCTCTGAGGAGGAGATAAAGCGGGTCTTCAGGAAGCTCGCCTTCCAGTATCATCCCGACCGCAACCGGGAGGATGGGACCGCGGAGAGGTTCAAGGAGATTAACGAGGCCTACGAGGTGCTCTCCGACCCAGAGAGGCGGGCAACCTACGACCGTTTCGGGCATGTTGGTGAGGGGTTTGGCAAAGGCTTTGAGGACTTCGATATCTTCCCTGGCTTCGGCGACATCTTTGAGAGATTCTTCGGCGGCGCGACCACGGCGACAAGACGCGGCCCACAGCGGGGTGTTGACCTTCACTACAGCCTCACAATCACCTTTGAAGAGGCGATCTTCGGATGCGAGAAGGAAATCGAGATCTGGCGCATCGAGAATTGTTCCCTATGCCATGGTGTAGGCAGTGAGCCGGGGAACCAGCCCTCAAGGTGCCCGGAGTGTAATGGCACCGGGCAGGTGCGCCAGGTGCAGCGGAGCATTTTCGGGCGGTTCGTAAATGTCACCACCTGCAACCGCTGCGGTGGTGAGGGAAGGATTATCACCAAGCCCTGCCCCCAATGCCGCGGCTCAGGCAAGGAGGAGAAGGCGCGCCGGATCGCCATCACTGTTCCTGCCGGGGTGGATGATGGCTCCCAGATCCGCCTCAGCGGGGAGGGGAATGCCGGAACGCGGGGTGGCGGTGCCGGGAACCTCTACGTTACCCTCTCGGTGCAGGAGCATCAGTTCCTCAAACGCCGGGGTGATGACATCCTCTACGACCTGCCCGTCAACTTCGCCCAAGCGGCGCTGGGCGATGAGGTCGAGGTGCCTACAGTGGATGGCCCGGTCCCGCTCAAGATTCCACCAAGAACGCAAACAGGAAAGCTCTTCCGACTCAAGGAAAAGGGGGTGCCTCATCTTAGGGGCGGAGGTCGCGGGGATCAGCTAGTGATGGTTCATGTAGTCACCCCCGAGGCCCTGAATGAGGAGCAGCGAAGGATATTTGAGGAGCTGGCGAAAACCCTGAGCCCGGCGGTAATGCCCAGGGAGGAGAAGGGGGTTTTCCACAGGTTTAAGGACCTCTTTGAGGCATGACTTATTTCGAACTTTATGGTTGCAAAAGAAATCGGGACGACTTTTTCGAACTTTACGAACCTTTTTGAACTATTATGGTTGCAATTAAGAAAACGGGGTAACCTCGAAAAAACCACGATTTTCTCTCGTAAAGGCTTATATAGGGCGAAAAAGGGAAATGCACCGCTTTTTTATCCCGCCCGAATGGATCGACCAGGAGAGGGTGGTAATCAAAGGAAAGCTGGTTCATCAACTGAGGGATGTGCTTCGATTGAGGGGCGGCGATCACATTGCTGTCCTGGACGATACCGGCTGGGAGTATGAGATGGCGGTGGCGAGGGTGACCAGGGATCATGTCGCGGGCGTGATATGTGGGAAGAGATCGGTGGCTGAGCCCGGCACCAGGATCACCCTCTATCAAGCGCTGCTAAAGGGCAGTAAATTTGAATTTATTCTCCAGAAATGTACCGAGCTTGGTGTTTCAGGCTTTGTCCCCGTGATCTGCGAGCGATGTGTCGCGGGACATCCCAAGAATAAGAAGGGAGAGCGCTGGCGGAGAATCATCGCTGAGGCTGCGGAGCAATCAGGGCGGGGAAAGCTCCCCAGGCTTGAGCCTGCGGTGCCCTTTCAGCAGGCCTGCCGAGCGGTGGCGGGTTTTTCGCTGCTCGCCTGGGAGGAGGCAGGGAAGGTGAGGGATAACGAAAAAGGGGGGAATGCCTGGGGGCTGCGCCCTACCCTGCGAAGCGGGATTCCAGCAGAAAATCCCTTGGCGGTGAACCTCTTTATCGGCCCTGAGGGTGGATTCACACCCTCGGAGGTGGAATTTGCCCGGAACTGCGGCATACTGCCCATCACCCTGGGCAGCCGGGTGCTCCGCGCGGAGACTGCAGGCCTTGTTGCCGCTACGGCAATACTCTACGAATACGGCGATTTAGACCCCTTGCCCTCCGATTAGCTCGTGCTTTAGCTCGCGCTCCATGAGCGCCGCCATAGCCTGAGGCACCTCAAGGCCCTTGAAGAGCACCCGATATACCTGCTCAGTAATGGGCATCTCCACCCCGTGCTCCCGGGCTATCTGGCGGGCAGCGATAGTAGTATTAATCCCCTCAGCCACGCTCGTCATAGAAGCCGTTATCTCAGCAAGGGGACGACCCTTGGCCAACTCCTGGCCAACGAAGCGGTTGCGGCTCAACGGGCTGGAGCAGGTAGCTACCAGGTCACCTAAACCAGCAAGCCCAGCAAAGGTGAGGGGATTGGCCCCCATCGCCACCCCAAGACGGGAGATTTCAGCTAGGCCCCGGCTCACCAAGGCAGCCTTTGCATTATTTCCATAGCCCAGTCCGTCACTCAAGCCCGCAGCCAGCGCAATAATGTTTTTTAGCGCTCCACCCAACTCTACACCAACAACATCATTATTGGTGTAGACACGAAAGCTAGTAGAAGCCATTATCTCCTGAGCACGCTTAGCCACCTCACCATCCTGGGCAGCGATCACCGTTGACGCCGGAAGCCCCTGCGCGATCTCCTTTGAGAGGTTTGGTCCGGAAAGGACACAGATATTTGACTCATGCTCAGGGCTGAGTTCCTCGGCGATCACCTGGGTCATTCTCTTTGCGGTGCCCATCTCAAGCCCTTTAGCAGCACTCAAAATAGGCACCCCCTCAGCGATGTGCCCCTTCATTAGCCTTACATTTTGGCGTATCTCCTGAGAGGGCACCGCGAGAATAACCAGCGAGGCACCTCGTAGCACCTTCTCTATAGCGCTGGTAGGCGAGAGCCTCTTTGGGAAGGGGATGCCCGGCAGACG
Source organism: Dehalococcoidales bacterium (assembly GCA_030615555.1). GTDB lineage: Bacteria > Chloroflexota > Dehalococcoidia > E44-bin15 > E44-bin15 > JAUWZB01. The sequence goes on along the minus strand of JAUWZB010000007.1, from coordinate 11,963 downwards.
GGCCGTGTTCTCCTCCTCCCGAGCCAGCCTCTCAGCCTCCTCCTTTGTCCTCGCCCAGAGCGCTACATCAATACCCCTGCGGGCGAGCATTATCCCCAGGGTCGTGCCCCAGCTTGTGGTACCGATAATGGCAACCTTCATCAGGCCTCCCCCTTTTTGCCCTTTGCGATACCAGAATGAACCCTCACCGATGCTCTATAAAGAGAGCCTCCAAGTAGGATAACCGTGAATAGTACGAAAATACAGATTCCAACTAGTAGAGCGTATCGAGTAGTACGAAAAAAGCCTACCGAATAGTGCGAAAAGAGCCTATCTTCGGCTCTATGCCTGAAAGCAGCCTTCGGATGTTGCCCCGATGACGAAAAATGACTATCGGCACAGCGATTAAGCCAAAGACCAGGTAGGCAAAGGGCGCTAAATCAAAAACAATGAACGGGATCATGGCTGCCAGCATAGCAAGCGCCGCCAGCATGGAGCCCAGGGAGACATAGCGGGAGAGGGAGACAACTGCGAGAAAGATGGCGAAGCAGATGAGGCCCACAGGCCAGCTCATCACCAGCAGTGCGCCAAAACCGGTGGTTACACCTCGCCCGCCCCTGAATCCAATGTATATCGGCCAGCTATGCCCGATAATGGCGGCGGCCCCGCCGGCCACCTGACCCCAGCCAAACATATCGGAAAGGGAACCGAAGATAGGCCAAGCAAGCGCTACAGCAACAGCGCCCTTTGCCACGTCGGCGAGGAAGACAAAGACCCCCGCTCTGGCGCCCACGGTGCGCAGCACATTGGCCATCCCCATGCTGCCACTGCCATAATCCCTGACATCGATGCCCCGGATTAGCCTGCCGATAATGACACCGAAGGGGATTGACCCGATGAGGTAGCCCAAAATAATCACGCCGATAAAATTTAAGACGATCACTCCCCACCCCTTCTTTTGAAGATCAGGCGCAGTGGTGTCCCTTGAAAGCCGAAGCTCCGGCGCAGCGCGTTCTCCAGGTAGCGCTGATAGGAGAAGTGCAGCAGAGCGGGATCGTTTACCGAGAAGACGAAGGTCGGGGGGCTCACCTCAGCCTGAGTGACATAGAGTATCTTGAGCTTTTTGCCCGCCCTCGAAGGGGGTGCATGGGCCGCCACTGCATCACGAACCACGCTATTCAGGAGAGCGGTAGGCACGCGTTTTTTTGTTTCTTCAAAAATTTCCCGGGCAGCATTGAGCACACCATCTATCCCCTGCCCAAACTTAGCGGAGATATACAATATAGGCACATAGGGCATAAACTTGAGCCTTTGCCGAATCTCTCTGGTATACTGCCCATGATCCGCCATCTCCTCAACCAGGTCCCACTTATTAACCACCAGCACCGTCCCTTTGCAGGCTTGCTGAATGTAGCCAGCGATGTGGGCATCCTGAGCGGTGACCGGCTCGGTGGCCTCGGTGATGAGAAGGGCCACATCGGCTCGGCTGATGGCCCTGAGCGCCCGCGCCACGCTATAGCGCTCGATACCACCCTCCACCCGACCCCGCCTCCTGATACCCGCCGTATCGATGAGCAGCATGCGCTCGCTATTGTGTTCAAAGATGGTATCTATGGCATCCCTGGTCGTCCCCGGTGTCTCGGTGACGATGGCGCGCTCCTTACCCAGGATGGCATTAAGCAGCATCGATTTGCCCACATTGGGGCGTCCCACGATGGCCACCTTCATCATCTCCGGCTCCTCCTCGGGTGGGAAGTAGGGCAAACTTTCCACCACCCTATCGAGGAACTCAGCGACGCCGATGTCGTGATAGGAACTGATGGGCAGGGGGTCGCCCAGGGCAAGCTCGTAGAACTGAGCGGCCTCGTAGCTGCGCTGCTCATTATCCGCCTTATTGGCGGCAAGCATCACCGGCTTGTCGCAGCGCCTGAGCAGTTCGGCGATCCCCTTATCCATATGGGTTACCCCATCGAGCACATCGACCAAGAAGATGATGGCATCGGCCTCCTCGATGGCGACCTCCACCTGCTCCTTGACCCGTTGCGCCAGCTCTGAGGGTGGCACGGGCACCAGCCCACCGGTGTCAATGAGGGTCAGGCTGCTTCCCTTCCAGTCGATATCGGTGTAGAGGCGATCGCGGGTAGTGCCTGGCTCATCCTCGATGATCGCAAGGCGCTTTCCCACCAGACGATTGAACAGGGTGGACTTTCCCACATTTGGCCGGCCCACGATGGCCACAATTGGTTTGGTCATCCTAATAGCTCCACTAATATCGCCTTCTGCATGTGAAGCCTGTTCTCCGCCTGATCAAAGACCACCGAGTGCGGCGAGTCCAGCAGCCCCTCGGCGATCTCCTCGCCTTGATGCGCCGGAAGGGGATGCATGAAGATAACATCCTTCTTTGCCAGAGACAAAAGCTCCTCGTTAACCTGATAGCGAGCAAAAGCTGACCGACGGCGCGCCGCTTCAGCCTCCTGTCCCATGCTGGTCCAGACATCGGTATAGACCACATCGGCGCCTTGGACTGCCTGTTTCGCATCCTCTGCAATGAGAATCTGCCCCCCATTTTTTCGAGCCAGGGCGAGAACTTCTTCTTTAGGTCCATACCCTTTTGGAGATGCAATGCTGAATTCCACCCCCGTTAGGGAGCAGGCGAGAAGCAGGCTATTGGCGACATTGTTGGCATCGCCGATATAGGCGACGGTTAAGCCCTCCAGCCCCCCCTTCTTCTCATAGATGGTGAGCAGGTCTGAGAGAACCTGACAGGGGTGCTCCTCGTCGGAGAGGCCGTTGATCACGGGGACTGTGGCGTGCCGAGCAAGCAGCGCCACACTTTGGTTGGCGAAGGTCCGGGCAACGATGCCATCGACATATCGAGAAAGCACCCGCGCCACATCGGCGATGGGCTCCCGCTCTCCCAGCCCGACCTCAGCCTGGGAGAGGTAGATGGCATGCCCACCAAGCTGCTTCATAGCCACATCGAAGCTCACCCGGGTGCGCAGCGAGGGCTTCTCAAAGATGAGCGCCAGGATCTTTCCCTCAAGAAGTGGCCTTCTGCCTCCGTGCTTCAATGCGATGGCGCTTTTAATCAGATTCTGGATGTCATCCGAAGTGAGATCAGCTATTGAGATCAGGTCTTTCATGTCCTTCCCCATCGATATGGGGTATAGTATATCATAAGGCAACCACCAATCAAGTTTTTGAACCAGTTGCGATAATTAAGGAGGAGCGATATAGTATGAGGGAAATGACTGAAAAAAAGCCCTTACTTATCCTCTTCGATGGCAATGCCCTGATCCATCGCGCCTTTCACGCCCTGCCACCTCTGGCAGTGACCAAGACGGGGGAGATGACCGGGGCGGTCTATGGCTTTGCCAGCATGGTCCTCAAGGTGCTTGCCGAGCTTAAACCCACCCATTATGCTGTCGCCTTCGACTACCCGGCGCCTACCTTCCGCCACCGCGAGTATGAGGCCTATAAGGCACAGCGCCCGCCGACCCCTGAGGAGCTTAAGAGCCAATTCCATCGGGTGCGCCAGCTTGTGGAGGCCTTCAATATCCCCAGCTTCGAATTGGAGGACTACGAGGCGGACGATATCCTGGGTACCATCTCCCGTCAGGCCTCAGCACAGGGAATCGATACCATCATCGTCACCGGCGATATGGATACATTGCAGCTTGTCTCCCCAACGGTGCAGGTGCTCACGCCGCGACCGGGAAAGCCCTTCAGCGATACCGTACTCTACGATGAGGGAAGGGTAGCGGAGCGGTATGGCATCTCTCCCCCCCAGATCGCTGACCTGAAGGGCTTAAAGGGAGACCCCTCAGACAACATCCCTGGCGTTCCCGGCATCGGAGAGAAGACAGCGACAAAGCTGCTCCAGCAATTTGGGAGCATTGAGGAAATATATGCCCATATCCATGAGATAGCTCCTCCCAAAGTGCAGCAGGCATTGAAAGAGGGCGAAAAAGCACACCAGAGCAAGAGGCTGGCCACCATCGTTACCGATGTCCCCATCGACATGGACCTCGATGCCTGCGTCATCTCAGCCTTCGATCGCCCTAAAGTGGTGGCGCTGTTTCGGGAGCTGGAGTTCACCAGCCTGCTGAGCAAGCTCGACGAGCGGGGAATCGTGGAGAGTAGGGAGACGCTGAAAGAGGAGGCATTGGAGAAAGATTATCGAATCGTAGATACCTCTCAAGCCCTGGACGAGCTTATCGCCAAGCTTCAGGCTGCCCCCTCATTCGCCATCGACCTAGAGACCACGGGCAAGGAGCCGATGTATGCAGGGCTGGTGGGCCTATCCTTCTCCTGGGAGCCGGGCAAAGCCTACTATGTGCCCGTAGGACATCGTTTGGGTGCTCAGCTCCCCCTAAACCAGGTTCTGGAAAGGCTCAAGCCCCTCATCGAAGACCCCAAAGTTGCCAAGATCGCCCACAATGGCAAATATGACATGACCGTGCTTGCCGAATATGGGATCGAGCTCCAGAATTTGAGCTTCGACACCATGATCGCCGCCTATCTATTGGGGGAGAAGGCGCTCGGGCTCAAGCCTCTGGCCTTCAGCAAGCTGGGAGTGGAGATGACCACTATTACCAGCCTCATCGGCACCGGGGCAAAGCAGACCTCGATGGATTATGTCGCCATCCCCGCGGCGGCCCAGTATGCCTGCGCCGATGCCGACATCACGGGGCGGCTGGCTGGATTGCTTGAGGGGGAGCTAAAGGAGCAGGGGCTGTGGAGCCTGTTCCGCGAGCTGGAGATGCCCCTGGTTCCCGTGCTCCTGGAGATGGAGCGGAATGGGGTGGCGCTGGATATAGAATCTCTATGGGCGATGTCCCGGAGCCTTGGGGAGCGGATGTTGGAGCTGGAGGCCGAGATCTATAATTGCGTCGGGCATCGATTTAATATAAATTCAACCCAGCAACTGGGCGCTGTCCTCTTCGAGGAGCTCAAGCTCCCCGGAGGGCGGAGGACCAAGAGCGGCTATTCCACCGATGCCTCTGTCCTCGAGGGGCTCATGGGCATTCACCCGGTTATCGAGCTGCTCCTGGAGTATCGCCAGCTAACGAAGCTGAAGTCCACCTATGTCGATGTCCTCCCCGCCTTGATCAACCCGAAAACCGGCAGAGTGCACAGCAGCTTCAACCAGACGGGCACCGCCACCGGGCGGCTCTCCTCCAGCGACCCCAATCTGCAAAACATCCCCATTCGTGGCGAGCTGGGCCGGCAGGTGAGGAAAGCCTTTGTATCCAGCGATGGCTACCTGCTGCTGAGCGGTGATTATTCCCAGATCGATCTCCGCGTGATGGCGCACCTCTCCCAGGACGCTCACCTCCTCGCCGCCTTTCATCGCGATGATGACATCCACAGGGCAACTGCCTGCGAGGTCTTTGGCGTGCCCACTTCCGAGGTGACGCCCGATATGAGGCGGGTAGCCAAGACGGTGAACTTCGGCGTGATCTACGGGATCAGCGACTACGGGCTGGAGCAGGCCACCGAGCTTTCGCGCGAGGAGGCCTCCCGATTTATCAATACCTATTTCGAGAAGCACCGCGGGGTGAAGGGGTATATCGACTCGACAAAGCGCCAGGCCAGGGAGCGGGGCTATGTTGAAACTATTCTGGGCAGAAGGCGATACATCCCGGATATCAATTCCTCCAATACTCAGGTAAGGGCAGCGGCGGAGCGCATGGCGATAAACATGCCCGTTCAGGGCACCGCTGCCGACATCATCAAGCTGGCGATGATTGGGATCCAGCGGGAGATGGAAAAGAGAGGTTTGAGGACGAAAAAGGCTAAGATGGTCCTCCAGGTTCACGATGAGCTGGTCTTCGAGGTGCTCCAGGAAGAGCTTGAGGAGATGAAGGGGTTGGTTGAGGAGATCATGCCCCGGGCAATGGCGCTCAGCGTCCCCCTCGAGGTGGAGGTAAAGGCAGGAAGGAACTGGGGGGAGATGGAATAAAATGCCTGAGCTACCCGATGTAGAAGCGATAAAGCAGAGCATAGCTCCTCAAATCTTAGGGCACCGCTTCAGTGGCGTCACCCTTCACTGGCCGAGGGCGGTGTGCTGTCCTTCACCGGAGGAATTCTGCAGCCGCCTTGTGGGGCGAACTATCGAGGAGTTAGCGAGAAGAGGGAAATACCTCATCCTTCGCTTATCTGGCGGTGAGGTGCTCATCATACACCTGAAAATGAGTGGATCGCTCACCGTGAAGCCCGAGTACGCGGCCGACCGCTTCGCCAGGACGGTGTTTCATTTTGAAGGTGGCACTGAGCTCACCTTTTCCGACCAGCGGAAGCTTGGCATGATGTGGCTAGTAAAAGATGAAAATACGGTGGTGGGCAAGCTCGGCCCTGAGCCCCTCGATGCGGGCTTCACCCGTGAGGTTTTGGCGCAGCGCCTGAAGAGACATAACGGCCCTATCAAGCCGCTCCTCTATGACCAAAGCTTTGTCGCCGGGATCGGCAATATCTATGCCGATGAGATTCTCTTTGAAGCGGGGATTCACCCGCTCAGCAAGGCTAACGAGCTCTCGGAGCAGGAGGTGGCGAGGCTGCACCGTGCGATTCGTCAGGTATTGCCCCGCGCCACGCAAAGGCTGGGGCTCTCGCTTAACGAATATCGCGTTCCCTTTGGTGAGTTGGAAGCCAACCAATGGCTGCTTCGCCTCCCTCGTTTTGCTGGCAAGCCCTGCCCCCTCTGTGCCACGCCCATTGAGCGCATCCCCATTCGCAAGCGAGGCACCTACTTCTGCCCCAATTGCCAGCGCCAATCGTAAATCACTTCACAACCCCCTGATCTCGTTCATATAGATGGGTGACACTTGGGATTCCTGGATTTCGCTTCACTTGTCATTACGACGCTTGTCCCGAACGAAGTGAGGGAACAAATTCTCCCTCCCCTGGCGGGAGGGAGTCAGAGGGAGGGGGAAAGTTCACCCTCACCCTAGCCCTCTCCCGTTAAGGGAGAGGGGAAGAGGGGGGAATTGCTTCGCTTTACTCGCAATGACAGGGACAATGGAGAGAGACAATGTGTCACTAGAGTACTGGACGAGTACACCCACTTGACAAATTTAAGAGTCGTGTGATATGATGAAATACCATCGACCCCGATTATGCGGGGCGGTGAGCGTAATTAATAAGCGCAAAGAACAAAAAAGTCGCTTGGATCGGTCACGACCGAGACGGCATATAGATGCGGCGTAAGAAAAGCCTTCCCGGCAGTGTCCGGGAAGGCTTTTAGCATTTAAGAATGATGCATAATGCAATCACCGATGTTCCCGGGATAAAGGTGGGGCATTACACCGACAGGGAAGCCGCCACTGGCTGCACGGTGATCCTCTGTGAGGAGGGGGCAGTGGCCGGCGTCGATGTTCGTGGCGCGGCGCCGGGCACTAGAGAGACAGACTCATTACGCCCGATGAGCCTGGTGGGACAGGCACACGCCATCCTCCTCAGCGGGGGCAGCGCCTTCGGCCTCGATGCTGCCGGCGGGGTGATGCGCTACTTGGAGGAGCGGGGCTACGGCTTTGATACGGGCGTGGCAAAGGTGCCCATTGTCCCCGCAGCCATTCTCTTCGACCTTCGTTTGGGCAGCGCTCAGGTGAGGCCAGGTCCCGATGAGGGCTATAAGGCATGCCTTGCCGCCTCAAGCGGGCCGGTCGCTGAGGGGTGCGTCGGCACGGGCACGGGGGCCACGGTGGGCAAGATCCTGGGGCCTGAGAGAATGACCAAAAGCGGCCTGGGTACAGCGAGCCAGAGGTTGGGTAAAGTTACTATCGGAGCTATCGTTGCGGTTAATGCCTTTGGTGATGTGGTTGACCCACAGACGGGCAAGATCATCGCTGGCCCTCGCGATCTCGAAAAGGGAGTCTTTCTCAATACTATAATAAAGATGAAGGAATCGCTGAGCGCTCTTCCTACTAATACCACCATTGGGGTGATAGCCACAGATGCCTCGCTGGATAAGGAGCAGGTGAACAAAATGGCGCAGCTGGCTCACGACGGCCTGGCGAGAACCATCCGACCGGCCCATACCATGGTTGATGGCGATGCCATCTTTGCCCTCGCCACAGGAAAAGAGGGGCCGGGGGATGTCACCATACTGGGGGCGATAGCGGCAGAGGTAGTGGCAGAAGCGATCGTGCGGGCGGTGAGGCAGGCCGAGGGGCTTGCCGGGATACCGGCCGCTCGGGATATGAAGTAGCGAGGCGGAGATACTTCGATGGCAGTCTATTCCTTTGAGGGAAAAGTGCCTGAGATTGGCAAAGGTGCCTATGTGCATGAGAGCGCCCAGATTGTGGGCGATGTAGTGATCGGTGAAGAATGCTTTATCGGTGCCGGAGCAATAATTAGAGGTGATTATGGCGCGATAAGGATCGGGCCGAGGACAGCCGTAGAGGAAGGCTGCATTATTCATGCCCCACCGCGGACGACATGTAAGATTGGCAAAGATGTTACCATCGGTCACGGGGCAATAATTCACTGCGCTAAGATCGAGGATTTCGCCGTCATTGGCATGGGGGCCATAATAAGCATCTCCTCAGTAGTGGGAAAATGGGCTATCGTTGGCGAGGGCGGAGTTGTGACCACGGATCGAAGGATTCCTCCCAGAAAGGTCGTGGCCGGTTACCCGGCGGGAATAGTGGGGGATACTACTGAGGAGCAACAAAATTTCTGGTCCCGGCGTAAAGAGATGTACGTGGAACTCTGCCATCGCTACCAAAAAGGCTTAGAGAAGCTATGAAGAAAGCCAGGAGAGACCAGGAAAGCAACCGTCACAAGATCGGTTTCATCGGGGCGGGGACGGTGGGCACGGCGCTGGCGGTCAGGCTCAGCGGCAAGGGATACCCCGTGGTCGCCGTTTCCAGTCGCACCAAAGCCTCCGCCCACCGGCTAGCGGAGGCTGTCCCGGGATGTCGGGCGTACGACGGCGCTCAGGCGGTGGCCGATAATGCCCAGCTTGTTTTCATCACCACCCCCGACGATGTCATTGCCCAGGTAGTCGCCGAGTTTCAATGGCATCCCGGGCAAGGCGTGGTTCATTGTAGTGGCGCCGCCGCCACCGATATTCTCGAGCCGGCGAGGGAGTGCGGTGCCTACGTCGGCGGCTTTCATCCCCTCCAGACCTTCGCCAGTGTGACCTATGCTATCGAAAACCTCCCCGGCTCCACCTTCGCCATCGAAGCGGGCGAGCCGCTGCTCTCCACGCTCCAGGAGATGGCTACCGCCCTCGAAGGGAGCTGGGTAAGGCTTGGTGCCGGCGATAAGGTGCTCTATCACGCCGCAGCGGTGGTCGCCTGTAACTACTTTGTGACTCTGGTGAAGCTGGCCACCGACCTGTGGCAGTCCTTCGGGGTCCCGCCCCAGCAGGCAACCCGGGCTCTCATCCCGTTGCTTAGGGGAACGCTAAATAATCTTGATAACGTTGGTCTTCCTCACTGTCTCACCGGGCCCATTGCCCGGGGGGACCTAGGCACGATAAAAAAGCATATTTTCGCCCTGGAGCGGGCTGCTCCCGGGCTTCTCACCACCTATCGGGAGCTGGGACTCCAGACGATCCCCATAGCTTTGGCTAAAGGTAAGATTGATCAGGAGAGAGCGAAGGAGCTCGAAACACTGTTAAAGGAGGAGATGCCATGAGAACGATGCTGAAGGGCAAGATCCACCGAGCACAGGTCACCGAGGTGAACCTGGACTACGAGGGGAGCATCACCATCGATGAGCTGCTCATGGCGGCGGTGGACATCCTTCCCTATGAGAAGGTTCAGGTGCTCGACCTCAATAACGGGGCGCGCTTTGAGACCTATGCCATCGCGGGAGAGCAGGGCTCCGGTGAGATCTGCATCAATGGCGCTGCGGCAAGGCTGGTCTCCGTGGGCGATAAGGTTATTATCCTCTCCTACAAGCTTGTTGCCGATGAGGAGGCCAGGGCTACAAAGCCCAGATTAGTCTATGTCGACGAGCGGAATGCCATGGTAAAGGAGGAGGCCCTGTTATCATGAGAGTTACCATCGGCGAAATTAGGGAGATGAAGCAGCGAGGCGAAAAAATCCCCATGCTCACCGCCTATGATTATGCCACTGCCAAGCTCATCGACGAGGCCGGGGTGCCCTTAATCCTGGTTGGCGATAGCCTGGGCATGGTGATGCTGGGCTATGAGTCCACCATCCCGGTGACCATGGATGAGATGATCCATCACACCAAGGCGGTGGTCCGCGGGACGAAGCATGCCCTGGTGATCGGCGATATGCCCTTCATGACCTATCATGTCTCTGTGGAGGATGCCCTGCGCAACGCCGCTCGCTTTATTCAGGATGGCGGGGCGCAGGCGGTGAAGCTTGAGGGGGGCGAGGTGGTCGCCGAGAAGGTGAGCAGGCTGGTGGCGTGTGGCATCCCCGTTCAGGGTCATATCGGGCTCACCCCACAATCGGTGCACCAGCTCGGTGGCTACAAAGTGGTGGGAAAGACCCCGGAGGTTGCGGTGCGCCTGCTTAACGACGCTAAGGCATTGGAGGAGGCTGGCGTCTTCTCCATCGTCCTCGAGTGTGTTCCCGCACCCCTCTCCAGGATGATCACCGAGCGGGTGGCTGTGCCCACCATCGGCATCGGCGCTGGCAAGTACTGCGACGGCCAGGTGCAAGTAATTAGCGACATCCTGGGTCTGTACACCGACGTCGTTCCCAAACATGCCAAGCAATACGCCAGGCTGAACGAGGCAATCACCACCGCCGTCACCAATTACATCGCCGAGGTTAAGTCGGAGGCTTTCCCCACCCCGAAACAGAGCTACGAGATGGACGAATCCGTCCTGGCCCAGATTGAAGCTTAACCACAGAGCTGATAGAATAGACGTTGATGGAGGGCAGAGATACCTGAAACCCATAGCTAAAAGGAGGTAAGATGGCGATCTATGTGATGCTCACCAAGCTCACCGGGGAGGGGAGAAAGACCATAAAAGACAGGCCGGAGCGCATAAAGGAGGTCAGTAAGGAGGTTGAGGGGATGGGAGTCAAGATACTCTCTCAATATTGCGTTCTCGGCCCCTATGATTTCGTGAACATCGTAGATGCTCCGGACAACAAAACCATATCTAGAGTAGCGGTGGAGCTGGGCGCTCGGGGCACCCTTGAGACGATGACCCTGGCTGCCATGACGCTTGATGATTTCATCGCTAACCTTAGAAAATGAGCCAGCCTGAAATTATCTTTGCCCTCCATCAACACCATGAAGGTTATGAAAGCCATCGCAGCCATGAAAGCCGAGCGGAGCAAGCTCACCGGCTCCGTCGGTTTAGTGCCCACCATGGGCTACCTTCATGAGGGGCACCTCGCGATGGTGCGCCGTGCTCGGGCAGAGAACCTCACTGTCATTGTCAGCATCTTCGTCAACCCCTCTCAGTTTGGCCCCCAAGAAGACCTCGCCACCTATCCGCGCGATCCAGAGCGAGACCTCGCCTTGCTGGAGAAGGAGAATGTGAGCCTGGTGTTTATGCCCAGCGCCCAGGAGATGTATCCAGCGGGCTTCAGTAGCTGGGTGGCGGTGGAAAAAGTTACCGAGCGGCTGGAGGGTGAATATCGCCCCGGCCACTTCCGGGGGGTAGCCACCGTGGTGGCTAAGCTTTTAAACATTGTCCAGCCCGATAGAGCCTACTTCGGGCAGAAGGATGCCCAGCAGATAGCAGTGATCAGGAAGATGGTCTCCGACCTGAACATGAACCTGGAGATCGTGGCCGTGCCTACAGTTCGCGAGCCCGATGGCCTGGCGATGAGCAGCCGCAACACCTACTTGAGTCCCGAGGAGAGGAAGGCGGCCCCGGTGCTGTGGAAAGCCCTCTGCCTTGCTCGGGGGCACTGGGAAAATGGCGAGAAAGACGCCGCGCGCCTGCGCCAGGAGATGACCTCCCTGATTGAGCGCGAGCCCTTCGCACAGATCGACTACGTGAGCATTGCCGACCCCGAAACGCTGGAGGAGCTTTCGGA
>JAUWZB010000096.1 GCA_030615555.1 Dehalococcoidales bacterium | reverse complement strand
AGGTTATCGCCCACCTGGGTGATCCAGAGAAGGTCGATCCCCAGTAGTGGCAATTGTGAGGCAAGGTAGGACGCATTGGTGTCGGTAATCTCTCCCAAGAGGAGTTCGGTGCCGATGGAGATTATTTCGGCCTTCATTTTTCGCCCGTTTTTCGGTGCTGTTTCCTCAGCATTACAGGTCCCAGATCAGGAATGGTATCATGAGTGGGCCAGTGAGACCGATCTTTTTCACCATCCCTTAAGTAGTAGCCACCTGTGGCAGAATTTGCGCGGCAACCTCCGCCGCCCGCTTTCCCGAGAGCAGCATTCCTCCGAAGGTGGGGCCCATGCGGGGCAGCCCAAAGACTGTGGCCACCGCCATGCCGCAGACCACCAGCCCGGGGTGAACCTCACCGGTATGTTCCACCACCGCGTCCTCTGACCCCTCGATCCAGAGTGCCCCCTCGCCCTTTGTCTTGATCAATCCCCGCTGCTCCAGCTTCTTTACCACGCTGGCATCGTGGCCTGTGGCATCGATCACCACCTTTGATTCCAGGGGTACCGGGTCGAGGGCGGCGATCTCCTGTGGCAGGTGAGCGATGGGGCTCCAGTTGACCACCACCCCTGCCATCCGGTGATCATCCCTAAGGATCACATCCTCAAGGAGGGTCAGCGACAAAAATTTCACTCCGGCATCGCAGGCTGAGGCGATAAGCCTGGCGCAGGCATGGGGGGCATCGGCAGTATACAGCCCCTCACTGGCCTGCTCATAGGGGACACCCAGCTCCGCGAGGACCTGCTGCGCCGGGGCTCTAATGGTGAGCTTATTCATGAAATATCCCCCGATCCAGAATCCACCGCCCAGGTAGTTGTTCCGCTCCACAGTGAGGACCTTGATCCCCCTCTCGCAGAGCTCCTTTCCAGCCATGAGCCCGCTAGGCCCGCCACCCACGATAATTACATCGCTTGCTACATAATCTTCAAGCTGGCGGAGAAAGCTACTGATAATGGCTCTGGTAACATCCTTCTCCGCCACCGGATGGAATATGGTCATTTAGTTTCTCCTTTCCCGATAGCTAGCACTTCCCCGACTTAGCCCCGAAGAAACCTGACGCCAGTTGAAGGGCGCAGAGGTCGCCGCACATGCTACAGGCAGCCCCTGAGGTGGCATGTTGCTCGTGCACCCGGCGCGCCTTTTTGGGGTCCAGGCACAGCCTCACCTGTTCCTCCCAATCCAGGTTCTTGCGCGCTACGGACATCCTCCGGTCCCATTCCCAGGCCCCCTTTACCCCTTTAGCGATATCTGCGGCGTGGGCCGCGATTCGAGAGGCGATCACCCCTTCCTTCACATCATCCAGGTCAGGAAGGCCGAGGTGCTCTGAGGGGGTCACATAGCACAAGAAATCGGCACCCGCCATGGCAGCGATGGCGCCCCCGATGGCGCCCGAGATATGGTCGTAGCCGGCGCCGATATCGGTAACCAGCGGTCCCAGCACATAGAAGGGGGCCCCCTGACACAGGCTCTTCTCTAGCTGAACATTGGCGATAATTTGATCCAGCGGGACATGCCCAGGACCCTCCACCATCACCTGGACCCCGGCATCCCAGGCGCGCGCCACCAGCTCCCCCAGGATGAGGAGCTCCTCCACCTGCGCCCTATCGGTGGCATCAGCCAGGCTGCCCGGACGCAGTCCATCACCCAAACTTAGCGTCACATCGAATTTTCGGGCGATCTCCAGCAAGCGGTCATACTGCTCGTATAGCGGGTTCTCCTGCTCATTATGGATGATCCAGCCGAGGAGGAAGGCTCCCCCTCGCGAGACGATGTCCGTCACCCTTCCCTGGCGTTTCAGTCGCTCAATCGCTGGGCGGGTGACCCCGCAGTGCACCGTCACAAAATCGACGCCCTCCTCGGCCTGCCCTTCAATCACCCCAAAGAGGTCGTCAGGGGTCATGTTTACAATCGCCCCCCTCCTTTCGATGGCCTCGATGCCCGCCTGATAGATCGGGACAGTGCCCAGGGGGATGGCGCTCTCTTTGAGGATGGCGCGGCGGATGGCGCTGAGGTCACCCCCGGTGCTCAGGTCCATCACCGTGTCTGACTTGTACTCGGTAGCCACCCTCAGCTTCTCCAGCTCGCTCTCCATATCGCCGTAGTCCGATGAGGTGCCGATATTGGCGTTGACCTTCACCCTCAGCCCCTTGCCTATGCCACAGTATTGGCTTATTTTGTGGTTCCGATTTGCGGGGATCACTATATTGCCTTCCGCCACCCCCTGCCGAATAAACTCTGGGGCCACCCCTTCCGCCTCGGCGACAAGCTTCATCTCCGGGGAGATGGTCCCGCTTCGTGCTAACTCTATTTGTGTCACCTCATCCTCCTTTTTTCGTACTATTCGGTAGGCTCTACTAATGGAATCCGGTTTTATGGGAGCGTCGCGATAGCCTTCAACAGACGCAGCGTAAAGTTCAAAAAAAACCAAGAGCCTAGGTTTTCGGTGCCAGACCCTTGGTCTTGGTAATTCCGCTTCCCTACGCTCGCATTACCGAGATCAGGTTCGAGGGGTTAGCCGATATATCGGCTTCTCAGCCTTTAAGCTCCCCCGCGGTGCAACACCATAATACTACAAAATGTCAGGAATTGCAACAGTCTGCTTCAATTGACTTGGCTAGGTCGCTGTGCTATCATCCTTGGAAAAGCAAGGTGGGACGTGCTTGAGAAGACGGGTTCTTATATCCCTCATGATCGGTGCTGTTGCTGGGACGCTTGCTGGGCTTATGGGTTCGGGTGGTGGCATGTTCCTGGTGCCTTTGATGGTTGGGCTCTTGGCTGTGGCACAGTATCAGGCCCATGGCACCTCCTTCGTCGTGATCTTCCCCATCGCCCTCGTTGGTGCGATCACCTATGCTATCCTGGGGCATATGGACTGGGCACTCATTTTGGGGCTGGCCTTTGGGGGCGTGTTGGGGGTGCTTTTAGGGGCCAGATTGATGATGGAGGTGCCCGAAAGGCACCTCAGGTGGCTCTTCGGTATCTTTTTGGTGTTCGTGGGCTTCTGCATGATCATCACATAGCGGGGATTTATGGGCATCGCTATCGGAATCGGGTTTATGGCAGGGACCCTTGCCGGGATAATGGGCATGGGCGGTGGCATGATCTTGGTTCCGGCCATGGTTCTGTTGACGAATGTGGGCCTGATGGATGTGGGCCAGCACACGGCGCAGGGGGTCTCCCTCGCCGTGATTACGCTAATTGCATTCTTGGGCGCGCTCGCCCATTATCGCCTGGGGAATGTCAGGCTCAATGTGGCGCTATGGATCATCCCCGCCGCCGCCATCTTTAGTTTTGTGGGGAGCATGGTGGCGGACAGGCTGGAGGCTTCAGTGTTGCGCGAGCTCGTTGGCGGCTTGATCATTATTGTTGGGGTTGTTACGGTGATTAGAGATTGG
The DNA here is from genome assembly GCA_030615555.1 of Dehalococcoidales bacterium. Taxonomy (GTDB): domain Bacteria; phylum Chloroflexota; class Dehalococcoidia; order E44-bin15; family E44-bin15; genus JAUWZB01. The sequence goes on along the minus strand of JAUWZB010000096.1, from coordinate 334 downwards.
CGTTCCGGGAGTTAGCGTCGTGAGTGCACTGAGCGAGCTCTACAAAGAGATAGCCCGTTGTGAGGATTGTGAGCTCTCCAGGCATCGCAGCCGGGTGGTGCCCGGCGAGGGCTCTGAGGATGCCAACCTCCTCTTTATCGGCGAGGCCCCGGGTTGGCATGAGGATCAGCAGGGGCGTCCCTTCGTGGGGCCAGCGGGGCATTTCCTCGATGAGCTGCTCCGCTCCATTGGGCTGAGGCGCGATGATGTGTACATCGCAAACGTGATCAAATGCCGCCCGCCCTCAAACCGCGACCCCCTGCCCTCCGAGACGATGGCTTGCCGAAAGTGGCTT
>JAUWZB010000005.1 GCA_030615555.1 Dehalococcoidales bacterium | reverse complement strand
GGGAGATGCTCGATATGCTCCTGGGCATGACCGATGTCAGCATCGAGGTCAGGGTGGATCCCGCTCGGCTTCGCCCCTCCGATGCGAAGGTGCTTGTCTGCGATGCCACCAAGTTCCAGAAGCTTACTGGCTGGCAGCCTCAAATCCCCTTCGAAAAGACCATGAAGGACCTGCTGAATTATTGGCGCGAGAGGGTTTAAATTGACTGCTCACATTAAATTCGGCACCGATGGCTGGCGGGGGATCATCGCTGAGGATTTCACCTTTGATAACGTGAGGGTATGTGCCCAAGGCGTAGCCGATTACCTTAATGGTGCGGGTCTTGCCCATCGGGGCCTGGTTGTGGGCTACGATACCAGGTTTGCCTCCGAGGACTTCGCTGCCGCCGCCGCCGAGGTTGCTGCCGCCAATGGGATCAGGGTTTATCTTTGCCAAGAGGCCACCCCCACCCCGGTAATTAGCTACGCCATCCTGGTGAAACAGGCTGGTGGGGCGATCGTGATCAGCGCCAGCCACAACCCGGCATCCTGGAACGGCCTCAAGTACAAGCTGGAGAGCGCCTGCAGCGCCTCTCCAGAGGTTATCGCCGAGCTGGAGGGGCATATCTCCCGGATCCAGGCCAGTGGTATGGTGAAGCAGATGCCACTGGATCAGGCACTAGAGGATGGAATGGTGGCGAGGTTCGATCCCTCCCTTCCCTATCTTCATCATATCGGGGAGTTGGTAGATCTGGAGAGGCTGCGCCAGAGCGGACTGAAGGTGATGGTGGACTCGATGTATGGGGCGGGGGCAGGATACTTCCGTAGCATTCTGAGCGGAGGCGCCACGGAGGTTACCGAGATACATGGCGAGCGAAATCCCCTGTTCCCTGGCCTCCAGCCAGAGCCCATAGCCTCAAACCTAGGCGAGCTTTCCGCCAGGGTGAAGGGAGACGGGGCCAGCGTAGGTCTGGCCACCGATGGCGATGCCGACCGTATTGGCATCATAGATGAGCGAGGAGAATTTCTCACCTCCCTTCAGGTCTTTGCCCTGCTTGCCCTCTATCTTCTGGAGGTTTGTGGCAGGCGTGGCGCAATCATCAAGACGATAACCTCAACGAGCATGCTCTATCGATTAGGGGAGCTTTATGGGGTGCCGGTCCACGAAACTCCCGTGGGCTTCAAGCATGTGGCCCCAAAGATGATCGCGGAGGACGCCCTGATCGGTGGTGAAGAGAGCGGTGGCTTTGCCTTCCGCAGCCATATGCCGGAGCGCGATGGCATCCTCTCCGGCCTCCTCTTTCTCGACCTGATGGTCAGAGAGCAAAAGAGCCCCTCCCAACTAATAGACTACCTCTTTAGCAAGGTGGGTCCCCACTGCTACGAGCGTATTGACATCGAATTCCCCGTGAGGGAACAGGAGGCAATCACCCAGCGCCTCTCAAGGAGCAGACCCAGCCATATCGATAACACTGCGGTCACCGGGTTAGAGACCAGCGATGGCTTCCGCTTCTTGCTGGCGGATCGCGCCTGGCTGCTCATCCGCTTTTCGGGGACGGAGCCTATTCTTCGCATCTATGCCGAGAGCGATAGCCCTGCCAGGGTTAAGGAGCTCCTCGCCGCGGGGAGAAGAATGGCGGGGGTTTAGGTTATGGCAAACCTGGATGACCCCGAAGTCTACAAGAGATTCGATCCTTCCAATATGATAGGGCGAATTGGCGAATTGCCTCAGCAATGCCTCAAGGCATGGCGGAGTGCTAGTGCCCTCTCTCTGCCCTCCGATTACTCCAATGTGGACAAGGTGGTCATCCTAGGAATGGGGGGCTCCGCTATCGCTGGTGACCTATTGCACACTATGGCTATGACGGAGGGTAAGATTACCGTTCTGGTGCATCGGGACTACCATCTGCCCCAATTGGTCGATGAGCGGACCCTGGTCATCGCCTCCAGCTATTCCGGTGACACTGAGGAGACCCTCTCCGCCTTCTCCCAGGCTCTGGGGACACCTGCCAAGAAGCTGGCGATCACTACCGGGGGCAGGTTACAGGCCCTCGCTGCGGAAAAGGGCATTCCCGTGTTTACCGTCCACTATAAAGCGGAGCCCCGCGCCGCCTTCGGCTACAGCTTCTTTTCGCTCCTGGCCTTTTTTCAACAGCTGGGGTTTATCACTATGGAGTCGCAGGATGTAGATGAGATGATAGGGCTTCTTGAGGAGCTATCGCTAAATCTGGATAAGGGTGTTCCACTCAAGGCAAACCTGGCCAAGCAGTTAGCGACCAAGCTCTTGGGGCGCCTGGTGATTGTCTATGGGGCGGGCATCCTCTCCCCAGTGGCCGACCGCTGGAAGACCCAGCTCAACGAGTGCAGCAAGGCCTGGGCCTTCGCGGAATGCTTTCCTGAGCTGAACCACAATGCTGTGGCCGGCTATAGGTTTCCCTCATGGCTTAGCGAAAAGGGTGGGGAGAGGGGGGAGAGGGGAAAAGTCTTCGTAGTCATGCTGCGCTCCCCCTCGCTTCATCACCGCATCCTGATGCGCTATAAAGTCACCGGTGAGATCCTCACCGATGCCGGGGTCGCCCATGAGGTGGTGGAGGCTAAGGGGAAGAGTCCCTTGAGCCAGATGATGAGCATGGTGCTCCTTGGCGACTATGTTAGCTACTACCTAGCAGTGCTTAATGAGGTCGACCCATCACCGGTGGCGGTTATCGACTACCTGAAGGAAAGACTTGCCTCGTTCCAAGGGCCACCCTGAATTTTTCGAACTATTCGCGGCCTTGGTTTCTCTCGACTCGTTGCTTCGAACTTTTCGAATCGCCCAAGCCTTTCGAACTATTCGAAATATTCGCGTTTTGTCTCATTCTTCAGGGTAAATACCCAAGGCGCATGAGATTTTATCGCTTTGTATACTGCTTTGCTTTACGGGCGCGGACCAGGCCGTATTTCTTTCGTTCCTTCACTCGAGGGTCACGGGTAAGAAGCCCATAACTGCGCAGTAGCGGCTTCAGGTTCTCATCAGCGGCCACCAGGGCACGGGCAATTCCGTGTCGGATGGCACCTGCCTGCCCCGTATAGCCACCCCCGGTCACCTTAACGCTAACATTGAACCCTTCCAAGCTATCGGTCACCACCAGCGGCTCCAGGATCGCCTTCCTGAGCCTCTCCTGAAGGAATAGCTCCTCATAGGGCTGGCCATTGACCACAATGGCGCCCGCCCCCGGAAACAGCCTCACCCGAGCCACCGCGTTCTTCCTTCTTCCCGTGGCGTAAAAGTAGCCCTTATCGTTCAACTACGCCCCCTCCTTCAGCTTTCCCCGCCTGAGCTTGATGGGGGTGTGTATCTCCCGCATAGACCTTAAGCCTGCTCATCATATCTCGTCCCAGCCGATTGTGAGGAATCATCCCCTTCACGGCAGATTCGATCACCCGAGTGGGGTGGGTCTCTAGCATCTTGGCAAAGGTGGTGCTTTTGAGTCCGCCGGGATAATTGGAATGACGATGGTAGACCTTTTGCTGAGCCTTTTTACCGGTCACCCTGACCTTCGCCGCATTTACCACAATGACGAAGTCCCCGGTATTCAGGTGAGGGGTGTATATAGGCTTGTGTTTACCCAGGAGCAGGGTGGCCACCTCCGATGCCAGCCGACCCAGGGTCTTCCCTGAGGCATCGATAACATGCCACTGGGGCGTCAGATCCGAGGATTTGGTGCTATAGGTCTTCATTTCACCCCACCAGGGTAATTAACCTTCAAAAGACACAGCCCATGGGGCGGGAGGGCAGGCCCTGCTGCAGCGGGCTTTTTTGACCGCAAAATCTCATAAAAGGCTGTCACATCGCTTTTCCCCAGTCCCACCTTCACCAGGGCGCCCATGGTATGGCGCACCTGATGAGGTAAGAAGGAATGGGCCACCATGTGGCTGGTCACTAAATCGCCCTCTCTGACCACCCCCGCCCGATAAATGGTGCGCACCGTATTCTTTCGACCATTGAGAGAGCTGGCAAAGGGAGCGAAATCATGCGTCCCCAAAAGGGCCTGACAGGCCTCGTTCATCGCTGCGATCTCGAGAGGCCTGGGCACAAAATAGGCACTCCGCCGCAGGAGCGGGGAAGGGGTAGCGCTATTCCAGATGTAGTAGCAATACTCCCTGCTCAAGGCATCTCTCCTGGGATCGAAACCATCGTTAACCTCAAAAGCATCCCTAATGGCGATATCATCCGGCAGATAATAGTTCAGCGCCTGGGCAAGGGTTTTTGGGGGGAGCAGGGAATCAGTGCGCAAGGCAACCACCTGCCCTTTGGCGTGAACCCCCTGGTCCGTGCGGCAGGCAGATGAGGTGCGAATCCTCTCCCCGGTAACCATCATTAGGGCACACTCAAGCTCACCCTGAATGGTGGGCACACTTGCCTGAATCTGAGATCCATGGTATCTGGTGCCCTCATATTCCACAATAAGGGCGATCTTCATAATTACTCCACCAATTCCAGTTGCGCCATGGGAGCGCCATCGCCGAGGCGAGGCCTAAGTTTAATTATCCGGGTATAGCCACCGGGGCGCTGGGCATACCTGGGGGCAAGCTCATCGAACAACTTCGCCACCACCCTCTTATCGCTTACAAATGCCAGCGCCTGACGACGGCTATGCAGGGTGCCATCCTTGCCCAGGGTGATTATCCTCTCTGCCATGCCCCGAACCTCTTTCGCCTTAGCCTCGGTGGTCACGATCTTTCCATATCTTAAAAGGTCGGTTACCAGGTTTCGATACATCAAAACCCGGTGACCTGTCGGCCTGGAGAGCTTTCGACCGGCAACACGGTGCCTCATGCGCTAAACATCCTCCGCTGGTCCATCTTCCGCCTGGTCCTCCTCCGCTTCCTCACCCTCCTCCGAGACGAAGCCCATCGCCTTGAACTGCCCCATCACCTCCTCCAGCGCCTTCTGCCCGAAGTTTTTTATTTTAAGCAATTCCTCCTCGCTCTTCTCAAGTAGCTCCCCTGCCTTGGTGATCCCGGCCCTCTTCAGGCAGTTAAAGGTGCGCACGGAAAGGCCAAGCTCCTCAATAGGCATATTATATTGCTTCAGGGGGAGCGGGAGACGAGGCTGTTTTTCCCCCACCCTTAGAGGGACCCTGGCGAGTTCATAAAATAGCTGGAATTGCTCGATTAACAGATGGGCGCTCTGACTCACCGCATCAACCGGGGATATGGTACCATCGGTCCACACATCGAGGATCAGTCTCTCGTAGCTGAGTTGCCCCACACTGATGGTCTCGATACTATAATTAACCTTGCGCACGGGGGTGAAGACAGCATCTACGGGGATCACCCCGAGGGGAAGACCATCGCTCTGGCCCGTAGGCCGATATCCCTTGTCCTGCTCCACATTGAACTCCACGATTAGCTTGGCCTCGGGGGAATCCAGGGTGGCCAGGTGAAGCTCGGGATTCACCACCTCAAAATCGGCCGAGGGCTCGATGTCGCCAGCTAAAACGTGACCCTCACCCTCAGCTTTCAGGGTCAGTTTACCCCCACGGGATGAGAGGGAACGGAGCCTAATCGCCTTGACATTCAGGAGAAAGTCTATAGTGTCCTCCTTCACGCAGGGGATGGTGGAGAACTCGTGCTGTACCCCCTCAATCATGATCCATGTTACCGCGGCACCGGGAAGGGAGCTAATGAGCACCCGCCGCAGGGCATTGCCCAGGGTGATGCCAGAGCCCCTCTCCAGAGGCTCGCTGATGAAGCGACCATATTTGTCAGAGATTTCCGCACATTCTATTTGTGGTATCACGACGTCAGACAAGTAGTTACCTCCAAAAAACTATCGGGAATAATACTCCACGATGACTTTCTCATCGATCCTAAGGTCGATGTCACTGCGGTTGGGCGGGGTAAGGACTCGACCAGAGAGCTTTTCCCGATCCAGGCTCAGCCACTCGGGAACTATCTTATCCGCGATCTGCCGAGCCACCCTCTTGTAGTACTCCGTTCCAGTGCCCCTTTCCCGCCACGCGATCACATCCCCCACCTTAACCACGTAAGAGGGGATATCCATCTTACGCCCATTAATGGTGATATGGCCATGGCGCACTATCTGGCGAGCCTGCCTTCGCGAGTCAGCGAAACCAAGTCGATAGACCACATTATCAAGCCTCATCTCCAGAATCTGGAGCAGGTTTTCGCCGGTGACCCCCGGCCGCCTCTCCGCCTCAGCGAAATGCTTGCGGAACTGCCTTTCCAGCAATCCGTAGGTATGCCTCGCCTTCTGCTTCTCCCTTAGCTGGAGGCCGCGGTCAGATATTTTTCGGCGCTGCGGTCGCTGCCGACCGGGGGGCAGACTGCGCCGCTCCATAGCGCACTTTTTGGTAGTGCACCGCTCCCCTTTTAACATCAGCTTCTCGTTCTGCCGCCGGCAGAGCCGACAAACCGGTCCTATGTAGCGAGCCATTTTTTCACCCTACTCCTTTTTTAACTAGGGCACGCTTTCCCCAGGCGAGGTGCCGATCTCCACTGCCATCACCTCCAGGTTGTAGCCTTCCTTTTTGAGGCGCAAATCATAGTATAGCAGGGTGGCACCAACTATAAAGATGGGGGCTAATATGATCCCCACTATAGTTTCAATAATCGACGATGCCACTTCCGGCAGCGGCCATATTATCATACCGACAATAAAACTTACCCCCCCCACTATGAGACCTAACACGAGAAGGATGCCAAAAACGCGCCACCAGTTGCCCTTGACCAAGGCTGAGCTTCCGGAGAGGGCACCCATCGGGCCATAGCCCTCTAAGAGTGCCGCCTGCCAGATAAAAGACCACCTGACCCCGAAGTAGATAGCGAAGGGGATGCCGATTATGGTTATCGCCATACCTAAGACTGCAAGTCCGGCGAGAATCCCAGCCCCGACCAGCGCTCCCAGCCTTCGCCAGGCAAACCCATATGCCCGACCGATGCCCGGCGGACGAAAGTGCTGCTCCGAGACAGCATGAATCATGGCACCATACATCAGGGGGTAAAGCAGGATAGATGCCACTAAAATTATTATTATTCCTAGAATGAATAGACCTACAGCGAATTCCTCCGCTGTCACAGTTGGTAGCATTAGGGTTGCGACAACACCCCCTATAATAGCTAGGGGAACCGATACAATAGCCACGATGGCCACTAGCCGTAGGAAGCTCCCGTCATAGATTCTAAAGGTGTCGCCCAGGATATTGCCCAAATTCCTCGCTTTGAGCTCACTGGTTTCAGATTTCAGGAATAGCCTCCTTTCTGATGAAAGCTTTGCTTATACCCTCCTCCTCTTTCTGGGCCGGCAGCCATTGTGGGGGATGGGGGTTACATCCCTGATCCCGGTAATCGTGAGTCCTGCCGATTGGAGTGAGCGGATCGCCGCTTCACGCCCGCTCCCCGGCCCCTTCACATAGACCTCAACCTGCCTCAGCCCATGCTCCATCCCCCTCCTCGCCGTCTGGTCTGCAGCAAGCTGCGCGGCATAGGGAGTTCCCTTGCGCGATCCTTTAAAGCCAGCGGTGCCCGAACTCCCCCAGGCGATGGCATTGCCCGAGGGGTCGGTAAGGGTGATGATGGTATTATTGAAGGTGGATTGGATATAGGCACGACCCTTGGGGATGGCCTTTCTTTCCCTTCTTTTAACCCTCGTCGGTTTCTTCTTCTCTGGCATAGCGCTCCTTTACTTCCTGGTCACGGTGCGGCGGCGCCCGGCGACAGTCTTGCGGGCACCCTTTTTGGTGCGGGCGTTGGTTCGGGTGCGCTGCCCATGAACGGGCAACCCACGGCGATGCCTGATGCCACGGTAGCTGCCGATCTCGATGAGCCGCTTAATGTTGAGATTGACCTTCCGCCTCAGTTCCCCTTCCACCTCGCATTCGCGATCGATAACCTCCCGAATCCGGCTAGCCTCCCCCTCGCTAAGGTCCCTGACTTTGGTATTAGGGTCAACCCCAGTTTGCGCCAGGATTCTCTGGCTCGCGGAGTGTCCAATACCGTAGATATAGCACAATCCAATCTCGATTCGCTTGTTCTTGGGGAGGTCTACTCCTGCTATCCTCGCCATTTTTTTCGCCTTAGTTGATGGGAGCAAGATATGCTTTCGAAATAGCTCCCTATTTTCTCACCTTTGCCCCTAGTTCGAAAACCTAGCCCTGCCTCTGTTTATGTCTCGGGTTCTCGCAGATCACCCGGACAACACCCTTTCGCTTTACCACCTTACATTTTTCACATCGCGGCTTAACTGAGGCCCGAACCTTCATAATAAATCCTCTATTTAAAACGATAGGTGATCCTGCCCCTCGTTAGGTCATAGGGGGAAAGCTCCACCAATACCTTATCACCAGGAAGGATCTTGATGTAATGTATTCTCATCTTCCCCGATATGTGGGCCAGTACCTTGTGCCCATTAGCTAGCTCAACACGGAACATGGTGTTGGGCAAGGGCTCGATTACTGTCCCCTCAACCTCGATTACTTCCTTCTTGGGCATATCTTACCTTTCCCTAACCAAGCGTGGTGAGAATCTCCGCCTCGCCATCGGTGATCGCAATAGTATGCTCAAAGTGAGCTGAGAGGTTGCCGTCAGCGGTAGCGACAGTCCACCCATCACTGCCCACTTTAGTGCGCCAGTCCCCAGCGTTCACCATGGGCTCCAGAGCCAGGGTCATCCCCCTTTGGAGAAGGGGCCCCTGCCCCAGGGAACCAAAGTTTGGTATCTGGGGATCTTCATGCATCTGGCGGCCAATGCCATGCCCCACATACTCACGTACCACAGAGAACCCTCTCGATTCGGCAAAGGATTGGATCGCTGCCGAGATATCCCCTAAACGGGCGCCGCTCCGGGCGCTGGCGATCCCCACGTTCAGCGCCCCCTCGGTTGCCTCCAGCAGCGCTTCAGCCCTAGGGCTAATCTTTCCCACCCCCACCGTGATCGCGGCATCGCCATGAAAGCCCTGAAAAATCGCGCCGACATCCAAAGAAACGATGTCTCCATCCTCAAGCACCCGCTTCCCCGGGTTCCCATGGACCAACTCCTCATTAACGGAGACGCACAGGTTGGCAGGGAAGCCCCGGTAGCCCTTAAAAGCTGACGTGGCGCCATGCTGGCTCAGCTCGTGAACAGTTATGGCGTCCAATTCCTCAGTGATAATACCAGGTTCAATCCTTTTCTTCAACAGAACAAGTATGGCGGCCACGATCCTCCCCGCCTTTCGCATGATGTCGATCTCCTGTGGCGATTTAACGATTATTCCCATTTTAATCCTTGGGGGAGGGCCGCGATCAGCCTCTCACCTATCCCACCGATCTCCCCCTCTCCATTGATCTCCACCAGCTTGCCCGCTTCCTTATAGTAGTCGATGAGTGGCGCCGTCTCCTCAAAGTAGACCTCAATTCGCTTTCTCACCGTCTCGGGCAAGTCGTCGGGACGTTGATAAAGCTCGCCGCTGCACAGGTCACACCTCCCCTCTACCTTTGGTGGTGAGGATACCAAGTGATAGGGTGTCTGGCAGCTTCGACAGATAAACCGACCGCTCAAGCGCCTCACCAGCTCCTCGGTGGCAACCTTGATATAAAACACCCGATCAATAGTCTCTCCCCTTTCCCCCAGCGCCCGATCCAGTGCTGTTGCCTGCTCCAGGGTTCTGGGGAAGCCATCGAGGATAAACCCTTTAGCGCAATCTGGAGCGACGATGCGCTCCAGGATCATCCTGATAGTTAGCTCGTCAGGGACCAGAAAACCCTTTTCCATGTAAGACTTCGCCTGTCTCCCCAACTCATCCCCTCTAGTTACCGCCTCGCGAAACAGGTCGCCGGAGGCAACATGGGCGATGCCCAGCCTCTCCGAAATAACTCCTGCCTGGGTCCCCTTCCCCGAGCCCGGGGCACCCAAAAGCACAAAACGCATTCTTGTCCTTTCCAGTTGCTTCGTTCTTTTCGTCCTCGGTCTTCCTAAAGAGAACAGCGGTAATAATTAATTCCACTTTTTCGCCCCTAACCCCCTCACTTGAGAAAACCTTCATAGCGGCGCATCATGAGCTGAGCCTCCAGTTGTCTCATGGTATCCAGGGCAACGCCGACCACAATGAGCATACCGATAGCAGGAAGAACCAAAACCTGAATGCCGGTTATGTTTTGCACAATGAAGGGCGATATTGCCACAAAGGCAAGGAACAGGGCGCCGGCCCAGGTGACCCTGGTGATCACCCGATTAAGGTAGTGCTGGGTGGTCCTGCCCGGGCGAATCCCGGGCAGGAAAGCCCCCTGCCGCTGCAGGGTCTCCCCCAGGTTTTGCTGCTGAAAGATTATCATAGCGTAGAAGAAGGTAAAGCCCATGACCAAAATGAAGTACATCCCCCAATAAAACCAATGTGTCGAGGTGAAGAGATTCACAATGGAATTGGCGAAGTTGGGGGCATCACCCGGCGGACTGGCGAAGAAACCGGCGACCACCCCCGGGAAGATCAAAAGCGCCATGGCGAAGATCACGGGGATCATCCCCGCCGAGTTTACTCTAATGGGGATGTGGGTGCCGCCAGATTGCCGATACATCCGCCCCCCGCGATACAGACTCCTGGCATACTGCACCGGAATGCGGCGATGAGCCTCGGTAAAGATTACGATGGTGACCAGAATGGCCATGGCCAAAGCGAGAAAAACGACTAAGCCCCACATGTTCCCCGTAGCCAGGTAGCCTCGCCCGATCAGCTCCGGCAGGGTGCAGACGATGCCGCTAAAGATTATCAGGGAGACGCCGTTGCCAATGCCATATTCGGTGATCAGCTCCCCGAGCCAGACAAGGAACATCGTCCCGGCGGTCATCGCGATCACCATAGAAACGGTGGGGAGCAGTGCATCCCCTGAGAGTCCAATATTGCTCACAACTCCATAATGCTGGAGTAGGATCAGCTGACCGTAACCCTGGAGTACTGCTAGGGGCACGGTCAGCCAGTGAGTAAACAGGTTGATCCTTGCTCTTCCGGCATCCCCCTCGCGAGCAATTGCCTGAAGGCGAGGGATCACCGGTACCAGGAGCTGCATGATAATCACTGCGGTGATGTAGGGATAGACCCCCAGAGCGGCGACGCTCATGTTCCTCATCGCCCCACCGCTGAAGAGGTCCAGCATCCCCACCAGTGCCCCGGCGCCTGCGCCCCCTTCCAAGAACTGGCGCATGGCTTCAACATCCGCCCCGGGCACAGGGACGTGGGCAATAAAGCGGAAAACCACCAGCAGTCCCAGGGTGAGCAGGATCCGCCGCCTCAGGTCCGCCTGACCAAAGGCATCAATCATTGCCTGAAGCAGCCTAGGCCTAGTATCCCTTCGTTCCTGACTCACTGCTGATTTCCTCTACCTTTCCTCCGGCCGCCTCGATCTTTCTCCTTGCCGGTTGCGTGAACTTATTTGCCCTCACGTTGAGGGGTTTGTGAAGCTCGCCATCGCCGAGAATCTTTATCGGCCGCTTCAGCGACTTGACCAGCCCTTCCGCCACCAACCGCTGGGGGGTTACCTCGCTCTCCGCCTCAAAGCGATTAAGGCGCGCGACATTGATGGTGGCATATTCTATCCTAAATATATTTGTAAAACCCCGCTGCTCAGGCAAGCGCTTGATCAACGGGTTCTGCCCTCCCTCAAAGCCCGGTCGCACCTTATACCCCGAGCGCGCCTTCTGCCCTTTGGTGCCCTTGCCCGCGGTCCTGCCATGCCCACTGCCCAGGCCCCGTCCGATTCTCTTCACCTTATGGCGTGCCCCCGGTGATGGAGCCAGTTCATTCTGCCTCACCGCTCTCCTCCACGGTTACCAGATGCCTTACCTTCATGAGCATGCCCCGAATCGATGGCGAATCATCATGCTCAATGGTCTGGTTCAGGCGGCGAAACCCCAAAGCCTGGAGTGTCCGCCGCTGATCTCGGGGATGGCCAATGCCACTTTTTACCCAGGTGACCCTCAGCTTAGCCAATGGATACCTCCTCCACGGGCTTAGCCTTTCGCTTTGCGACCTCCTCCTGAGGATCCCTTAACTGACTGAGCGCCAGTATGGTAGCCCGCACTACGTTTATCTGGTTGGCGCTCCCCAGGGACTTGGTGAGGATGTCTGTGATCCCGGCAACCTCCAGCACGGCGCGCACCCCACCACCTGCGATCAACCCTGTTCCCGGCGCTGCGGGCTTGAGGAGCACCTTTGCCCCCCCATACTTGGCCACTATCTCGTAGGGGATGGTGCCCTCTCTCATTGGCACCCTGACCAGCTGCTTGCGGGCGCTGGCACCCCCCTTTCGAATGGCTTCCGGTATCTCCTTGGCTTTGCCTAATCCCGCACCCACATGCCCATTGCCATCGCCCACGACCACCAGGGCGGTAAAGCTGAATCGTCTCCCTCCCTTCACCACCTTGGCCACGCGCTTTATATTAACAAGCTTCTCGTTCAGGATTAACTCGCTCTGATCGATACTCTCCATTTAAAACTCCAAGCCTGCCTCTCTAGCGGCATCCGCCAGGGCTTTCACTCGACCATGATACTTGTATCCGCCCCGGTCAAACACCACTGTCGTGATTCCCCGCTCCACTGCCCGTCTGGCTACCAGCCCGCCCACCAGCGCTGCGGCCGCCACCTTGCTCTTCCCATCCAACTCAGACCTGGCCCCCGGATCCAGGGTCGATGCCGCAGCCATGGTATGACCCAGCTCATCATCGATCACCTGGGCATAGATATGATTCAGGCTGCGGAAAACACATAGCCGAGGCCGCTCCGCGATGCCCGAAACCTTCCCCCTCACCCGGGCGTGGCTTCTCTGGCGCGCCGTTCTGGCATCCTTTCTGCGCATTACCGCTTAGCACCGACCTTCCCTGCTTTTCCTGGCTTGAGGCGAACCCGCTCACCAGCGTATCTTATCCCCTTGCCTTTATAGTGATCTGGTGGTCTCACCGCACGAATCTTCGCCGCAACATCCCCCACCAGCGCCTTATCAATACCCTGAACACTGAGGCGCTGCGCCTCCACAACGACAACTGATACCCCGGAGAGGGGGGTAATCTCCACAGGGTGGGAGTAACCCACCTGAAGCACCACCTTCTCCCCAACCTTTTGGGCGCGATAGCCGACACCGACAAGCTCCAGATCCTTCTGAAACCCCTTGCTTACCCCCTCCACCATGTTGGCCAAAAGGCTCCTGGTTAGCCCGTGAAGCGAGCGATGAATTCGATCATCGCTTGGTCGGGAGACCGTGAGCGTGCCCTCATTCAATGAAATAGCGATCGCCGGGTTAAAGGAACGGGAAAGCTCCCCCTTGGGACCATTCACCCACACCTCGTTCCCTTTGATCTCGACCTCAACCCCTTGAGGCAATGGAATTGGCATCCTGCCGATGCGGGACATCAATTTCCTCCGTTACCATATATAGCAAAGCAGCTCGCCGCCCATCCCCTGGCGCCACGCCTGCTGCCCCGTCATCACCCCTTTTGGGGTGGAGAGAATAGCAATGCCAAGACCCCCGTAAACCCTAGGGATCTCCTTCCGCTGAACATATACCCTGAGCCCGGGCTTGGAGACTCGCCGGAGTCCGGTGAGCACAGGCTCCTTCTTTTCTGTATATTTGAAATATATCTTAAGTACCCGCTGCGGCTTGCCCTTCAAGACCTCGTAATCCCTGATAAAGCCCTCCTCCCTGAGAATCTTGGCAATGGCGAGCTTCATCATTGAGGAGGGCACAAGCGTAAAGTCGTGCCTGGCAAGGATGGCATTCCTTATTCTGGTTAGCATATCGGCGATCGGGTCGGTAACCATTTTTTCGTCCTTTTCGGTTGTCTCTGCTAACAGAACCTTATTATCTGGATTACATCCCTCTCTAATTATCCATCGGCCCAGTACGAAATTACCAGCTAGACTTCCTCACCCCGGGGAGCTGTCCCTTGAGGGCGAGCTCCCTGAAGCAGATGCGGCACAGCCCAAACTGGCGGATATAGGCTCGCGGCCTGCCACAACGGCTGCAGCGATTCCTTTTTTGCACTTTATACTTTGGTGCTCGTTGCGCCTTTACAATCTTCGATACCTTCGCCATTTTTTCGCTCTTTTCGCCTTTTTCATCTTAGCGCCAGCCTCTAAAGAGAACCTTAGTAACTAGATTGATTTCCCCTCTAACTATCTATCCCTCTTTTACTCTCGTGAGAACGGCACGCCCAGGAGCTCAAGAAGCCTGCTCCCTTCCTCATTGGTGCGGGCTGTGGTGACGACCGAAATCTCCAGCCCCCGAATCTTGTCCACCTTATCATACTCAATCTCAGGGAAGATAAGCTGCTCCCTTAATCCCATGGTGTAATTGCCCCGGCCATCGAAGGAGTTTCGAGGCATCCCCTGAAAGTCGCGAAGGCGCGGCAGGGTGACGTTCACCAGTTTATCGAAGAAATCATACATTCGACTTCCCCGCAATGTTACCATCATCCCGATAGGCATCCCCTTACGCAGCTTAAAACCGGAGATCGACCGCTTCGCCCTAGTGATCACCGGGTGCTGACCCGTGATGGCGGCCAGGTCCCGCTCCGCCGCCTCCAGGGCATGGGGATTTTGCGTCGCCTCCCCCAAGCCAATATTGACCACCACCTTCTCCAGGCGAGGCACCTGCATCACACTTTTATAGCCATACTCGCTCATCAAAGTGGGGACGATCTCTTTTTGATACTTCTCCTTCAAGCGGGACATCAATCGATCACCTCATGACACCTCTTGCACACCCTCACCCTGCTGCCATCCTCCAGGATGCGAAAACCGATGCGAGTGGGACGATTGCACTTGGGACACAGGAGCATCACGTTGGAAACATGGAGCGGGGCCTCCCGCTCAATGATGCCTGCCTGCCTCGCTGTTCCCCGCGGCCTCATGTGGCGCTTCACCATATTGACGCCATCCACTACCACACGGCTCTCTTTAGAAAAGGACTGACGCACCTTCCCATTCTTCCCTTTATCCTTGCCGGCAATAACGACCACAGTATCATCTCTTCTTATCTTCATCTTATAGCACCTCGGGAGCCAGAGAGATGATCTTCATAAAGTTCTTCTGCCTTAGCTCATGGGCCACCGGACCGAAGATGCGGGTTCCTTTAGGATTATTCTTATCGGTGAGGATCACCGCAGCGTTCTCATCGAACCTGATATAGGAGCCATCGTGGCGTCGATAGGGCTTAGCGGTGCGCACGATCACTGCCCGCACCACCTCGCCCTTTTTAACCGCCCCCCCCGGCGTCGCCTCTTTAACCGAGGCCACGATGATGTCACCGACCCGAGCATACCTCTTCCGCGACCCTCCGGGAATGTTAATGCACATGATGCTCTTGGCCCCAGTGTTATCGGCCACCCTCACCCTGGTCATGTGTTGAATCATGCTGACTCACCCTTAACCAATATCTCCATCACCCGCCAGCGTTTCTCCTTGGAGAGAGGGCGAGTTTCCTCGATCCGCACCACATCCCCGACACGACAGGCATTTTGCTCATCGTGAGCCTTGAATTTCTTGATGCGCCTTACCTGCCGCTTATACAAGGGGTGAGGTCTATAGGATTCCACAGCCACCACCACAGTCTTATCCATCTTGTTACTGACCACGCGACCCGTCTTAATTTTTCTTTTTCGCTCAGCTTCCATTTGAATCATCCGGTGCTATTCGCTCACCCAAGCCCAAATGCCTTCACTCCTCCCCTAAGAGCTCCCTTTCCCTCATGATGGTCTTGATCTTGGCGATCCTCTTCCTTACATTGCGGATCTCATGATAATTCACCAGTTGTCTGGTAGCCAGACGAAATCTTAGATTAAATAGTTCTCGATAGGACTCGGCAAGCTGCTTATTAAGCTCCTCCGAACTAAGGGCACGAATCTCCTGGATCCTCAACCTATGAACCCTCCTGATAAGTATCCCGGCACACAAACCTGGTAGGGATAGGGAGTTTATGGGAGGCCAAGCGCATCGCTTCCCGGGCCGCTTCCTCCTTAACCCCAGCGATCTCGAAGAGGATCCTCCCCGGTTTGGTTACACAAACCCAATGGTCCACCGAGCCCTTGCCGCTGCCCATGCGAGTCTCGGCAGGTTTTGAGGTTACCGGTTTATCGGGAAAGACTCGGATCCAAACCTTGCCACCGCGCCTCACATGGTGGATAATGGCGCGCCGTGCCGCCTCGATCTGCCTTGAGGTGAGCCAGCACGCCCCCTGGGCCTGAAGCCCAAACTCCCCAAAGGAGAGGGTATTGCCTGCCTGAGCCTCCCCCCGGCGACGACCGCGATGCTGTTTTTGATACTTTACTCGCCTCGGCTGTAACATGATCCTATCCCTTACTCAGCCTTCTTCTCGGCCTTAGCCTTAGCTTCCTCCTCCGCCTTAGGCTTCTTCCCTGCCTTAGGTTCCCCCTCCACCTTAACCTTAGCCTCCTCTGCCTTAGCCTCCTCTGCCTTAGCCTCCTCTGCCTTAACCTCCTCTGCCTTAACCTCCTCTGCCTTAACCTCCTCTACCTTAGCCTCCTCTGCCTTAACCTCCTCTACCTTAGCCTCCTCTGCCTTAGCCTCCTCTACCTTAGCCTCCTCTACCTTAGCCTCCTCTACCTTAGCCTCCTCTACCTTAACCTCCTCTACCTTAGCCTCCTCTACCTTAACCTCCTCTGCCTTAGCCTCCTCCTCTGCCTTAGCTTCCTCCGCTAGCCCCTCTCGTTCCACAGGGGGTGCCACTAGCGGGGCTTCGATGGGGAGCTTTTCAGACTCGGGGATGATATCGCCCTTATAGATCCAAACCTTGACCCCAGTACAGCCCAGGGTGGTGTGCGCCTCAGCCAGGGCGTAGTCGATATCGGCACGCAGCGTATGAAAAAACACCCTCCCCTGATGCATGGTCTCCGTCCTCGAATACTCAGAGCCGGTAAGTCTACCTGAGGAAGTGATCTTTATCCCCTGGGCGCCTCTTTCCATAGCCCGAAACATCGCCTGCTTCATGGCACGCCGATGAGAAATGCGCCGCTCAATCTGCTGGACAATGCTCCTAGCCACCAGATAAGCATCCAGCTCGGGCTGCGCAATCTCCAGAATGTTCAGTCGCACCCGCTTTCCGGCGACCCGCTCCAAAAGAAGCCTCGTCTCATCGACCCGCTGCC
>JAUWZB010000021.1 GCA_030615555.1 Dehalococcoidales bacterium | reverse complement strand
CCCCATGTTGCTGCCTCCATGAGCGGGGCTAGCTTCGATGGGGGAAGGTTCACGATACCCTTCCTCCACCGCTCCTTCACCGTCCACTTCCCCGAGGTGAAGGTGGCGGAGGTAGGAAGCAATACCCCGCTCCCCCAGTGGCTTGAGATACTCTTAATGCATTACCTGGTGAATGCCGATGGCACACCCATATCGGGTATGTGGATCACCTATCGTCATCTCCCCGGGGCTCACCTCTTTGAGCAAAGGTTCACCAATATGGCAATAAAACCCCTGCTTGAGAGCTTCGGCAACGATGCTGAGGGGTTTCGCCAAGCCGCCCTGGCCATCGGGGGCAGGCTAATGACTCGCAGCGGCGATGCTGCCTTCAGGTTTATGGCATTGCCAAAAATCCCTATGGGGTGTATCCTTTATCTGGGCGATGATGAGGTATCCCCCTCCATTAACATGCTCTTCGATGCCGTTGCCCCCCACTATCTGCCTACCGAGGACCTTTCTTATCTCGGCCTTTACCTAGGTGCAGCGTTGCGAGGCCATAAAATTCAGCTCCGATTGTGAGGACGGGCACCATGGCAACTTTGACCTGCTACCCCAAAATGGAATCGCTTAAAGGAGAAAATAGTAATGGCTAATCCTGTAGTTCTTTGTGAAGTAAAAGACCAGATCGCTTACATAACAACGAATCGCCCTGAGAAACGGAATGCCCTAAATTCCGAGCTATGTGTTGAGTTAGGCAAGGCATGGGAACGTTTTGAACAGAAGGAGGCAAGTTATGTGTGATTGGTGTGAGAAGTATGGTGATGGGTATGAGAGGTGGTACTTCAACCCTGCTAACTATGCGAGGAGGCTTTACAAGATTAGAAAGGAGGAGGCCGAGGCATTAGGGGCGGAGGCCAACCCCCAGGCTGCCGGGGGAATGTCCGTTGTCGGCCGCGATTTCCTCGAGGCCAGGGAGAGAGGGGACATGGCGGAGGTGGAGAGGGTGAAACAGCAGATCGAGAGTGCCATGTGGCTCACCCACTGCGGGCAGGTGATCACCCTTGAGGAGGCGCTCAAGATCGTCGACATCATGTACCCCATTTCCCTGATAACCTGCACCTGCCGCCGCTCCATGGAGGGTCTCCCCGATGAGGAGAACTTCACCTGCATGGGCATGGGGGCAGGGATGTATAAATGGGAGCGCTGGCCCGATACCTATCGAGGGGGGGTTCACTTCCTCACCCCCGATGAGGCGAAGGAGGTTTTGGCCAAGCTGAACAAGAGGGGCCTAGTGCACTCTATCTACACCTTTGGCACCCCCTATCTCGCCGGTTTGTGCAACTGCGACTATCCAGATTGTGCCGCCATCAGGACGGTGATCGATCTGGGGATCAAGATCCTGTGGAAAGGGCACTATGTGGCTAAGATCGATCCCGAGCTATGCAATGGCTGCGCCTCCTGCGTGCACCGCTGCCAGTTCAGGGCGCTCAGCTTCGTCCCCTCCAGAAACAAGGCCTATATCGACCAGTTCCAGTGTTTTGGCTGCGGGCTTTGCGCTACGGAGTGCGACCAGGAGGCGATCACCCTGGTGGAGCGGGCCAGCCTTCCCGCTCTGGCAAACGTATGGTAAATATGAATAGAAAGGGGTAAAGATGCTGCCCACAATCACCGTTAACGACGAAAAGTGTAAGGAACCCATCTCCTGCCGCAAGTGCCTGCTTATTTGCCCGACACATGTTCTCGGGCTGGGCACCGATGTGGGGCCCCAGAAGTTCCGTGAGATAGACCCCAGCCACTTCATCGTGAGAGCGGTGCGCTTCGACAAATGTAGCGGCTGCATGGATTGTGTCAAGGTATGCCCACAAAATGCTATTCAGCTGAGCTTTAGCGGAGGTGATGCGAGATGACTATGGGTTGGAAGTACGCCAAGCCAATAGAGGAAAAACTGATGACCCTGGAGGAGCATGGGAAGGTGCTGCCCTTCGATGCTGATCGGGGGCTGGTCAGCGAGGTCACGGCGCAGTGCGATATTAAGGCACTGGTGGAAAGCCTTAAGGGCAAGGATGAGAAGGTGGCTCGAGAGGCCCTGGAGGCCTTCGGCAAGGAGCTGATGAAGCTTACTATTGAGCTTGCCGATGGCAAGTATACTGATCGCACCGGTGAGATGCTGGAGAGAGTGGCCAAGCAGACGGGCATCTCCTTCCCCCATCGCTTCGAGCGCTATGTGGAGCTCGCCATCCTGGCCTCGCGACCCACCGACAGGTGGAACATCGCCAAAGCGACCACCAAGGAGCTGGTGCTCCAGGTCTCTAGCTGTGCCCTAAACAAAGCGATGGCGGAGGCCGGACTCGCGCTTCCCTGCAAAGCGATGTGCCTTGCCAGCTTCGAGGCCGCCGCTGCCAAGACCGGCGATATATTAAATACGCAGATGAGCAAGACACTGACCAAGGATGGTATGTGTGAGTTCACTTTTTCGCTCCAGTCCTAGGATAAGAGGTGGATTTGGCGTATTCCTATCGCCGCCTCACGGAGGATGGCATGGGTCAGGGGGATTTAACGGTCTCCAGTGGTCAAAAAGCTTCCGAGCCCATAGGGTGGGGCTCGGGGAGTTCCTCGAGGAGTGGTATGACCGAAGCGCCGAGAACTGCAACCTCTTCGAGAACATCAGCGAGGTGAATAAATACAGCGTCACCTGCACCGTGTGTCGCCACTTCGAAGAGGAGTGCTGCTCCCCTGGCTCCAAGGGCCCGAGCATCCTCAGCCTGCTCAAGGCCTCCTACAGGCACGATGGCCTGGCCTGGCAATAGCGACCGGTAGCAGAAACAGAAAACACTAAAAACAGCCTTAGGTCCAAAAAAGTCAATAGTCATTGACAGAGGAAACCCAAAACCCCTAGAATAGCAAAGTGAACGAAGAAAGAACCTTAGCGCAAGCTGCGACGCATTTCCTTGCCAGCCTGCCTCCCCAGGAGAGGGAGGATAGCCAGCAGGAGCTGAATAAGTTTGTTCGCTGGTATGGCATGGAGCGCCCCTTGAGCGAGCTTGCCGCCCCCGAGGTGGCAAGTTACGCCGAGAGAATGGAGGGCTCCTCAGCCAATGCCATGAAAAGGCTGGCGCCGGTGAGAGCTTTCCTATCCTATGCTAAAAAGGAAGGACTCATCAAACATAACCTTGCGGTTCACCTTCACGTGAAGAAAGGCTCGCCCAAGCAAGGGCTACCGGGTAAGGGGCGTATCGAGACCTTCACCCTGACACCAGAGGGTTATCAGGAGCTGAAAGCGGAGCTTTCCGCCCTTCAAGAGGAGCGCCCCAGGATCGCCGAGGTCATCCATAAGGCTGCCGCCGATAAGGACTTCCACGAAAACGCCCCCCTCGATGCCGCTAAGGACTATCAAGGAATGGTTGAGGCGCGGATCAGGCAACTGGAGGCGATTCTCAAATCGGCGGTGGTCACTACTAAGAAGGGAGATAGCGCAAAGGTAACCCTGGGCAGCACGGTTACCCTTCAGGACCTCTCCTCCGATGAAGAGCTGCGCTATACTCTGGTCAACCCCAGCGAGGCGAGCCCCTCAAAGGGCAAACTCTCCATCGCCTCACCAACAGGGAAGGCGCTCCTCAGTCGCCGGCAGGGTGAGGTGATCGAGGTTGCTGCTCCAGCGGGCGCGCTGCACTATCGCATCGCGCGGATCGAGGGCTAAGCCCGATATACCAGCGCTAAAGTGGCCGGCTTTTTACTCTTTTCGCCCTTTTCACACCTCGCCTTTACGACAACGCTATGGTTACTTTTTATCGAGGTGAGATGATATACAAGCTCGAAATGTTCGAAAAAAATCGAGTTGTCGATGAAAAGTGAAATTCTTGGCCCATACTACTTGACTTTTTTGAAGAGATGGAGTACTAAATAATAACGAAAAGGGGTAGGCGATGAAACTCTTATCACAGGAAATGAAAGATGAAATGCTGAAGCGAGCGGAAGATCCAGAGGTAACGGAGAGGTTTAAGGGGCTGACCATTAGGCTCATCATGGTAGCCACTGATTGCCCGGATAATGAAGACCGGCAAGCTATTCTCATTCTAGACGATGGGAAGTTTACCAATGTCGAAATAGAGGTGAAGCCAGCCCCCAGTGACCTGAGGACTGCACCCTTCGATAAAACCAAGTACGATGCCAAGGTCATTTGCCCTTATGAGCCGCTCTGCGACCTGGTAACCGAGAAGATGAGCTTGGTGGCGGCGTTCGGGCATGTGAAGATTGAGGGGGATTTACCCAAATTGATGACCCAGGTCGAGGGATTTATCGCTCTGCTGCAATTTATCGGCTCACTGCCTATAGAATATTGATGTTAGTTTCCCTTACCATAAATAAAAATAAAGGGGGGTAGCGATGAAATTCTTAACAAAGGAAATGAATGATGAGATGATGTGGCGACTGGAAACGAATCAGAAGTACCAGTCGAAGCTTAAGGGGCTGAGCATTAGGCTAATCTTGTTAAGCACTGACGCCCCGGGGAATGAAGACCGGCAATATGCGATGATCCTTGAAAATGGGAAATTTATTGATGTCGAAGTGCAGGCAAAGCCCGCCCCCAGTGACCTGAGGACCGCACCCCTCGATAGGACCAAGTATGATGCCCGGATGGTGGCCCCTCATCAGACGCTCTTCGAGATGGTACAGGGGAGGCAGGAATTGCTGAGTGGGCTCGATAAGCTGAAGATTGAGGGGGATATCGGCAAAATGATGGCCAACAGCAGGGGATTTATCCGTCTGGCGCTATTTATCGGCTCAATGCCTATAGAGCCTTGATGTTTGTTTCTCCAAAAAAACTGGTCGGGGTGAGAGGATTCGAACCTCCGACCTCTTGCACCCCATGCAAGCGCGCTAAACCGGACTGCGCCACACCCCGATTTCCCCAGCTACCGCATTATATCAATAATCTATCAAGAATTGCAAGGTAAGCTACGAAACTGATCTCGTTCAGATAGATAGGTAACACTTGGGATCGTGGATTTCGTTTCACTTGTCATTGCGACCCCGATTTAGGCCGAAGCGTCGGCCGACCTGTCGGCCTCGGGGAAAGCAATCCCGGGTGAGGGAATAAATTCTCCCACCCCTGGCGGGAGGGAGTTAGCGGGAGGGGGATTTCACCTTCACCCTAGCCCTCTCCCTTGAAGGGAGAGGGAACAAGAGGGGAACTACGAGATTGCTTCCTCTTCGCCTCCGGCTCGGCGCTTCGGCTTCACTCGCAATGACGGCACGGAGTGCTACCAACCCCGATTTATCTGGGACGGAGAGGAGGTAATGTGTCACTGACCATGTGGATGAGTACAGAAACTTGATTTAGCGCGCCAGAAATGCTAAAATCGCTAGTGTCAAGTATCCGATGCCGACCTACGAGTATGAATGCAGCCTCTGCCACTTCCGCTTCGAGCGAAAACAGAGGTTCGATGCAGAGTCAGTAAGTATCTGCCCGCGATGCCAAGGCAAGACGCAGCGCGTCTTCCATTCCGTGCCCATCCTTTTCAGGGGGAGCGGCTTTTACAGCACGGATCATGGCCAGGGGCGGGCGGGCGCTGCCAGCAGGGAAAAAGCGGAGCCCGCCACCAAGGAACCTGCTAAGAAGGAAGGCGAAGGCACCGCTCCGAAGGAGCAGACGGAGCGCAAGACCGAGGATAAAAAGTAGCGGCACATTGAGGTGAGGGGGAACGGGGGGCGCTCAAAAAAGTGAAAGCACTACTCCAGAGAGCGAGTAAAGCCTCGGTAAGCGTCGCTGGCGAGGTGGTGGGGCAGATCGGCCGTGGACTGGTGGTGTTCTTGGGCATATCCAGGGGGGACACGGAGCGGGATGCCCAGTATCTGGCAGAGAAGACGGTAAGCCTCCGTATCTTTTCCGATAGCGAAGGCAGGTTCAACCTCTCCGCCCTGGACACCTGGGGCGAGCTTCTGGTAGTAAGCCAGTTCACCCTGCTCGCCGATACCAAAAAGGGGCGACGCCCCAGCTTCACAGAGGCGGCGCCACCGGAGGAGGCTGAAGCCCTCTTGGAACAATTCCTCTCTCATCTTCGCTCCAGCGGGCTCAGGGTGACGAGCGGTCGATTTCAGCAGCATATGCTGGTGGAGATTCATAACGACGGACCGGTCACCATTTTGCTCGATAGCAAAGAGAAATACCCCGAGCCATAAATTTTAACTCTTTACCCCACCTGATCGCACTTACAGCTCGCTACAATTATTTTCCACCCTCGTTAATATAAATAACGTTATGATGAGCACGGAAAAGTTGCATCTGGTTGCACTTACAACTTGTTGCAATTATTTTTACCCCGTAGTATAATAATGCCAAGATGAGGGCGAAAAAGGCTGATGAGGCGAAGGAGGCGCTTTGGGAGCTGGGTTACCGGCTGACCCCGCAACGGCAGCTCATCCTTACCGCCCTTCAGGAGAGCGATGACCACATAAGCGCTGAGGAGATCCACGCCCGGGTTTGTGCCAAATATCCCCGTGTGAATATCTCCACTGTCTATCGCACCCTGGAGCTTTTGAAGGGCCTGGGCCTGGTAACCGAGACCGACCTCAGGGGCGGGCGATTTCGCTATCATCCCGCCGAAAAGGGCCACCATCATCATCTGATCTGCGAGCGGTGCGGCGTCACCATAGAGATCGCTGAATCCTTATTCTTGCCCTTGAAGCGCACCCTGCTTAAGGAGTATGGGTTCAAAGCCAACATAAGCCATCTCGCCATCTTCGGGCGATGCGCCAGATGCCAGAGATAATTTTTTATTTAGGTTCTTATTGCAATTAAATGCAAATGCATTAAAACGAAGAAAGGAGGCCTGAAGTGCACATCCCGGATGGTTTTCTGAACATCGCGACCGTGGCCACCACCTATGCCGTGTCGGCGGGCGGTGT
Organism: Dehalococcoidales bacterium; assembly: GCA_030615555.1. Taxonomy (GTDB): domain Bacteria; phylum Chloroflexota; class Dehalococcoidia; order E44-bin15; family E44-bin15; genus JAUWZB01. The sequence goes on along the minus strand of JAUWZB010000021.1, from coordinate 3,469 downwards.
CGGCTTTGGGCTCAGACAGGCACGGGAAAAACTGGCCGAAAAGCATGTGCCCCTGATGGGCATAATGGCCGCCTTCATCTTCGCCGCCCAGATGCTCAACTTCCCCATCGTCGGAGGCACCTCGGGGCATCTCATCGGCGCTGCCCTAGCAGCGATCCTCCTCGGGCCCTGGGCTGCGGTGCTGATCATGGCCTGCGTCCTCATCGCCCAGTGCCTCATCTTTCAGGATGGGGGGCTCCTCGCCCTGGGGGCCAATGTCTTCAACATGGGCCTCATTGCCAGCTTCGCCGGTTACTACCTCTATCGGCTCACCACCCGCCTCATGAGAGACGATAGGCGTGGCAAACTCTTCGGCAGCTTCATCGCCGCCTGGGGCTCGGTATTCCTGGCCTCGATCGCCTGCGCGATAGAGCTTTGGGTCTCAGGTATATCGCCCATCAAGATGGCGCTACCAGCGATGGCCGGCTGGCATGCCCTTATCGGCATCGGTGAGGGGCTGATCACGGTGGGGGTGCTCCGCCTGGTGCTGGCTACCAGGAGAGACCTGGTGGAGTTGCAACGAATATAGGAGGAGAAAAAATGCGGGTCAAATGGTGGCATATCGCGCTGGGTATTTGTCTGGTGGTGGCATTTATCTCGCCGCTAGCCTCCGGCTCCCCAGATGGTCTGGAGAAGGTTGCCGAGGATCATGAATTTATCGGGTTTGCAGAGGAGGCCCCCTTCCAGCTTATTGCCGACTATCTCTTCCCGGGCATCGAGAATGAAGCCCTGGCCACCATCCTGGCAGGGATAATTGGCACCCTTGTTATCTTCGGCGTGGTCTATGGCCTGGCGCGATTGCTCAGACTGGGCAAGCGAGCGACAGAATAGCGAGGGGTGTAGTGAGACATAGCTTTCTGGACCGCTATAGCGACCTTGGTAGCTTTATCCATAAGCTGGACCCGCGCACCAAGGTCATCACCACCTTTGCTTTCATCCTGGTAGTGGTGCTCACGCCGCCACTAAGGTGGCAGGCTTTTGCCCTTTATTTCGCCCTTATTGCCAGCGTGGTCCTCCTGTCCAAACTACCGCCCCTCTATGTTTTGAAGCGGTCGCTGGTCATCGTGCCCTTCGTCCTCTTCATCACCATCTTCATCCCCTTCCTCAAGCCTGGTGAGGTGGCCGGCAGCTACAATATCTGGATGTGGCACATATCCCATAGCGGCTTGCTCATCTTGTGGAATGTCGTGATCAAGGCCTGGCTATCCATGCTGAGCCTGATCCTGCTCTCCGCAACGACGAAATTCGCTGAGCTCCTCAAGGGGCTGGAGCAACTGCGCCTGCCAAAAGTGATGGTGATGCTCCTCTCCTTCATGTATCGCTATATCTTCGTCCTGGTTGACGAGGTGATTCGGATGAAGCAGGCAAGGGACAGCCGAAGCTTCGGCGGCAAGCGGACCTGGCAACTCAAGACCATCGGCAACATGGTGGGCACCCTTTTCCTTCGTAGTTACGAGCGAGGGGAACGGGTCTACGGGGCGATGGTCGCCCGCGGCTTTGAGGGGCAGACGCGAACGCTCTCCAGCCCGCACTTCAGGATGGCAGACCTGTATTTCGCGGTGGCCTTCCTTAGCTGCCTCGCCCTGGTTGGCTTCACCATTATTCTTTAAGGAGCATGATTTGGAGAAGGCAATAGAGATCGAAAACCTATCCTATAGCTACCCTGACGGGCAGCAGGCATTGCGCGAGATCAACCTCGCCGTCGGGCTTGGCCAGACCGTGGCCCTCATCGGGCCTAACGGGGCAGGAAAGTCAACATTGCTCCTTCACCTGAACGGCATCCTGAGGAGCGATGGGACGGTGAGGATTCTCGGCGTGCCCTTGGAGGATAAAAACCTGAAGTGGGTAAGGAGCAAGGTAGGGCTGGTGTTCCAGGACCCCGATGACCAGCTCTTTTCCCCTACCGTTTTCGACGATGTCGCCTTCGGCCCGATAAATATGGGCTATGCTGAGGAGGAGGTAAGAGGGAAGGTAAGCCAAGCCCTTAAGTGGGTGGGCATGGAGGGCTATGAGGGGCGTTCGCCCCACCATCTCAGCGTTGGTGAGAAGAAGCGCATTGCCATCGCCACCATCCTCTCCATGAGTTCGGAGATTCTGGTCATCGATGAACCCACCGCTAACCTCGACCCGCGAGCCAAATGGGAACTCATTACGCTTGTTAAGGGACTCCCCATGACCAAGATCGTGGCATCACACGACCTGGAGATGGTCACAGCGCTGTGCGAACGCACCATCATCCTCGATGAGGGGAAGATGGTTGCCGATGATGCCACGCCAAGCATTATGTCAAATACTGCCCTGCTGGAGAGACACGGCCTAGCAACAACTCCCGAAAGGAGATAAAAATAAGCCTTACTATTCATAGCTTCCTCAAATAATTCGCCAAATCCTTCTCATCTTCTGGTATAAAAGCTTTATACCGCGATGCGCACCTCTCCTTTAGCTCTTCCGTGGCAAAGAATGCCACTATAGGATACCTGGCGATCTCAAAACATCCCTCATCGTCTTCGCTATCACCGATGTATACTGTCCTCTTCTCATCAAGGTTTCTATGGCGAAGCGCTCTCAGCAGCAGTTGCGGTTTATTTTTATAGATGTTCAATGGAAATTCAACCGCCCTTCTGCCTTCCTGCTTGAACGAATCGGCTTCCCGGAAATCAAAGCAGCCCCTGAATCCGGCAACAGTGAGGATCCGATCGATGCCATATCCATAGCCGGCTGAAAGGATACCCGTGGTCTTTCCCCCTTGGTGACAGGATCGGAGCAGCCTCAGAATTCTGAGGTCAAGTTTATGCTGGGTTTCCCTCCTGGCTGCGTATCTATCAACTGAACGGTGGATGAAAAAGATAGGAAGCCCGTTTATTATTTTTCGATTGTAAATTATGAACATCTCTCTGATGAAATCAAACTCGGTGTCCTGACGTCCTTGCCGGTATAAGCCTTCCAATTCCGCTCTAACCTTGAGGAGGCGAGCTGCTCTGATTAAATGAAAAGGAATAGAAGCCTTAAAAAGGTCTATTGCAATAGTCTTTAAAAGGAGTCTTTCGTCCCTATCCTTTATTATTGTCCCGTTCCAATCGGAGATTATGGTATCGTAGGCCATTTTGATTCAGCGCCTGCTCTCAAGCTCCAGGCTCAGATCCAGGGCCTTTGCCGAATGGGTGATGGCGCCAACAGAGATAAGGTCGACGCCGGCCTCAGCAATCTGACGCACATTTTCCAGGGTGATGCCACCGGAGGCCTCGATCAGGGCACGCCCCCGGGCAAGCTCGACCACCTTCTTCATCTCCCCAACCGCCATATTATCAAGCATAATAATGTCGGCGCCGGCATCCAGCGCTTCTTCGGCCTCACCAACGCTACCCACTTCAATTTCTACCTTGAGGGTTGAACTCTGACGTGCCATCCCAATCGCTTCCTTAAGCCCCAG
>JAUWZB010000090.1 GCA_030615555.1 Dehalococcoidales bacterium | reverse complement strand
TATCGGCGCCTCGCTAGCCGGTGCCAAGTCTTTTACCGCCACCGCAGGGCCAGGCTTCACCCTGATGCAGGAGGCGATCGGCTACGCTCACGAGGTCGAGGTGCCGACGGTGTTTGTCAATATTCAACGAGTGGGGCCGGCCACGGGGATGCCCACCATGCCAGCGCAGCAGGATATTGTCCAGACAAACTATGGCAGCAGCGGTGACTCTTATCCCCTGGCTTTCTACCCTGACTCCGTTGCTGAGTGCTATCGTTATGCCATCACTGCGTTTAACGCCGCAGAAGAATCACTGTCACCCGTTATTCTGCTGAGCGATGCCTTCGTGGGCCATTTGAACGAGGTGGTCGACCTCGATGCCATTGAGGTAGAAGTTGTCCCTCGCAGCAGGCTGCCCCTGGGGACAGGGAAGAGGTTTTTTACCGGCCTAGCTCACGATGAGGAAGGCAACCCGCGTACTGCTGATGCGGTGGTGTACAAAGAGTGGCTCACCAAAGTCAAGGCCCGACATGAAAAGGTGGCAGCCCGCTATAGTGACTATGATTTCAGCGGAAACCTGGCGAGCGACACGCTACTCATTTCATACGGCATCGTGTCGCGGGTGGTTGCCCCGCTTGGTTCCGCTTTCGCGCTGTTTCGGCCAATACGCCTCTTCCCCATGCTGGGTCCTGAGCTGCGGCAACATGCTCAGGGCTACGAAAAGATCGTGGTCATTGAAGCCAATGATGGTCAGTACGCCTGCTTGGTGGAGCGAGAACTCAAGAGGGACGTGATCCGGGTACCGCTCCTCGGCGGGAGGATCAACCTCGACCTGGCCAAGAAAGGCTTGAAGGAAAAGCTTGATAGGGAGGTGCCCTGATGTTTAAGGAACTTCTTAAACTGGACCGTTTCCCCACCACTTGGTGTCCGGGCTGTGGGATCGGGCAAATAATGATCCAGTTAGCAAGGGTGATGGATGAACTCGGACTTAATTATACCAACTGCACGGTTATTTCCGGGGTAGGCTGCACCGGTAGGCTTCCAGGCTATATGAATGTCGATGGTATATATACCCTGCATGGCCGCACCCTGCCCGTGGCCGAAGCGGTGAAGCTGGTGAACCCGCGCCTTAAGGTGATCGTGGTCTCCGGAGACGGTGATCTGGCCAGTATTGGCGGCAACCACCTGCTTCATGCCGCCCGACGCAACCCGGACCTGACCGTGCTCTGCAACAATAATCAGGTCTATGGTCTCACTGGAGGTCAAGCAGGGCCGACAACGCCACGTGACACCAGAACAGTAAGCACCCCTGCCGGCGCCCCTTATGACCCGGTAAATCTCCAAAACCTGATGAAGGCCGGTGCTAAGTATCTCTATGCCAGAACGACGGTATACCATCAGCTCCACCTCCGCAACTGTATCAAGGAAGCTATTGCCTGGCCCGGGTTTGCCTTCGTGGATATCACCTGCCAGTGCATTGAAAACAATGGGCGCCGGTTAGGGTTCAACTCCGCATATGAAATGCTGCAGCACTTCCGCAAAACATATAAAAGGGCCCCTGAGGGAGCCGAGACCCTGGGTCCTGATGAAATTGGCATCGTCCGCCAGGGATAGAAAGGAGTTACCAATGGGAAAGGTCATCATTTCGGGAGAGGGTGGCCAGGGAGTGAGGTTGATATCCCATACCCTAGCAACATTGCTGGCCAACCTTGGTTACGAGGTAAGCCTGCTATATGATTACGATTCAGCAGTGCGAGGTGCCATGAGCGTGGCCTACCTCATCTTCGATAAAGAGCCGATCGCCAACCCAGTGATTCAGGAGGCTGACATTCTGCTCAAACTCTCAGATAAGGCAGCGGGACTTCACGCCGAAAAGACGGTGTGCCAGACGGGACTCTGCACCGATGAGGAAATCCCCTTCGGCAAGCTGGGAATAGAGAAATTCGGCAGAGAGATCTTTGGCAACATGATTGCCCTGGGGCGCTTAATGTCCCTGGCAGGTGTCGAGGTGTCTGAAGAGGAGTTGGCCAAGGCGCTTCCCCTTAAATACAGAGAGGAGAACTTGAGCGCTGTCCTATTTGGCCATCATCTGAAGGAGGAGGACCTGGAGCGGGGGCGCGATTCCCGGAAGAGACACGAGTTTGATTTCTCCAGTAAGCAGCCCGGGGAAATAGAACCGGAAGCTGAAAGTCAGGCCTGACCGAGCAGCATCGGCTACACCCTTTGCAACGAGTGGATTTGAGCACGCTTTTTGATATAACGCTCGCCGTTGTGATATATTATTTTGATAAGAGAGAAACGAACTGAGGGGGAGGAATATGGCTTCTAGCCATGTCTCAGATAGCGCGAGTTCTTTGTCTACAGGTTTGCGTATATGGCCATCAAAGCGCTATACCGAAATGCACCGCCGCTCGCTGCAGGACCCCGAGGGATTCTGGGCTGAGGAGGCGCGGAAACTCGACTGGTATCATACCTGGCACCGCGTTCTCGATTGGGACCCACCCTATGCGCGGTGGTTCGTCGGAGGAAAGCTCAATGCCTGTTATCAGTGCGTTGACCGCCATGTGAAGACATGGCGGAAGAGCAAGGTAGCGATATACTGGGAGGGGGAGACGGGGGAGACAAGGGTACTGAGCTATTCTACCCTTTTTCGGGATGTCAACCGCTTCGCCTCGGTATTGAAGCAGCTCGGGGTCAAGAAGGGGGATCGGATTGCCCTTTATCTTCCCATGGTTCCCGAACTTCCCATCTTCATGCTCGCCTGCGCTCGAATTGGGGCTGTGCACACCGTGATTTTCTCTGGATTCAGTGCTCAGGCAATGTGCGATAGGATTTTCGATACGCAGGCAAAGGTCATCATCACCGCCGACGGGGGATATCGCCGTGGCAAGATCGTGGCGCTCAAGGAGATAGCTGATGAGGCAGCCAGGCTCTGTCCCTCAGTGGAAAAGATCATCGTAGTTAAGAGAACAGGGGAGCCGGTGCCCATGACCAAGGGAAGGGACTTGTGGCTTTCCTCCCTGCTCGATGAGGCAGAGATGCTGGTTAAGCCTGAGGCGATGGAATCTATCCACCCGCTATATATCCTCTACACCTCAGGGACTACGGGTAAGCCCAAGGGGGTGGTACATAGCACAGGTGGCTACCTCGTGTTCAACCACTCGGCATATGAGTGGGTGTTCAATATAAGAGAGGAGTCAGTCTATTGGTGTACTGCCGATGTGGGTTGGGTAACTGGCCACAGCTCCATAGTCTATGCCCCCCTCTCCCACGGCGCAGCTATCGTCCTCTATGAAGGGGCTCCTGATTACCCCACAGTGGATCGGTGGTGGGATATCGTGGAGAAATATGGCGTCACCATTTTCTATACCTCCCCCACAGCGGTGCGCATGTTTATGCGTCACGGCGAAGAATGGCCGCTAAAGCATGACCTCTCCAGCCTTGAGCTTCTGGGCAGCGTTGGTGAGCCCATAAACCCCGAGGCCTGGCAATGGTATTACAAATACATCGGAGGAGAGCGGTGTCCCATTGTTGATACTTGGTGGCAGACGGAGACAGGAGGCATTATGATCTCACCCACACCGGGAATTGAACCCATGCCGGTAAAGCCAGGCTCGGCAACCTTCCCTCTCCCCGGAGTCGATGCCGCTGTGGTTGATGCTGAGGGGAAGGAAGCCCTCCCAGGGGAAACAGGATTCCTCATAATAAGAAAGCCCTGGCCTGGGCTGCTTATCGACATCTACGGTGACCCACAGCGTTATAAGGAGTCCTACTGGTCACGCTTCCCGGGCTCATACTATACTGGTGACTTCGCCATGCGCGACGAAGATGGTTATTTCTGGCTCCTGGGCAGGGCTGATGAGGTGCTCAAAGTGGCAGGACACCGCATTGGAACAGCTGAGCTCGAGGATGCCGCTGTATCCCATCCCGCTGTGGCTGAGGCTGCCGTGGTGGCCAAGCCAGATCCGGTGAAAGGGGATGCTATTGTCCTCTTTGTCACCCTCAAGACAAATGCTTCACCTTCCTCCGGTTTGAGAAAGGAGCTCAGTCAGCATCTGCGTAGTGTTATCGGTCCCATCGCCACCCCCGACGAGGTCTACTTTGTGGAGTCACTGCCCAAGACAAGGAGCAGCAAGATCATGCGCCGTGTCCTCAAAGCGGT
>JAUWZB010000093.1 GCA_030615555.1 Dehalococcoidales bacterium | reverse complement strand
TGCCCCAGGACGAAAAGGAGGAATGGAAAATGGAGGAGATGTTCAAAATGATGGAGGGGGTGAAGATGGAGGACATGATGGCCATGATGTCCCAGATGATGCCCAAGATGATGGAGCAGTGCTTTGCCAAGATGAGCGGGGAAGAAATGGGTGCCATGATGCGTGACATGATGCCGAAGATGATGGAGAGCTGCTTTTCCAAGATGAACCCCGAGCAGCGAAAAGGGATGCTCAACATGTGTCGCGAGATGCTTGACCAGATCGAGGCAAAGTATCAGTCTTAAAAGACTAAAGAAGGAGACCAACATAAGCGCAACGCGGTAATACCAGGACTGCCCCAGAGCGAAAAAAATGACCGCGCCAAAGGTTTATAAGACTGAAGCCATTGTCCTCAAGCGAATAAATCTGGGGGAGGCGGATAAGATCCTCACCCTCTATACTCCCAATCTGGGCAAATTGAGCGCCATCGCCAAGGGGGTGCGCCGCCCCAAGAGCAAGATGGGCGGGCACCTTGAGCTGCTCACCCACAGCTCCCTGATGCTGGCGCGGGGGCAGAACCTGGACATCATCACCCAATCCGAGACCATCTCAAGCTTCCTCCCTTTAAGGGGCGACCTGTGGCGCGCCAGTCTCGCCATCTATGCTGCCGAGCTGGTGGAGCAGCTTACCGCAGAACATGTGGAGAACTACCCAGTCTATAAGCTATTCCTCGATACCCTCCACCAGCTCTGCGAGGCGCAGGATGGGGAGCTGACCCTGCGCTACTTCGAGCTTAACCTCCTCACCCACCTGGGCTACAAGCCCGAGCTTCACTATTGTCTGGGCTGCAAATCGCCCCTGGAGCCGACCGCCAATTTCTTCAGCGCCAGCGGTGGCGGGGTGCTCTGCCCCGCATGCCGAGAAAAGGAGCCCCAATCCCAACACATCTCCCTCAATGCCCTCAAGGTGATGCGCTTCTTGCAACAAAGCGACTACCCAAGAGCCAGCCGGGTGAGGCTAAATGCCGAGCTATCGAGGGAGCTGGAGAGTCTCATGCGCCACTACATCAGGTACATTCTGGAGCGGGAGGTGAAGTCGGTGGCGTGGCTGGATCGGCTGAGAAAGGAGGGGTAATTTATTTGCGGCGCTCGAGGACGTAGTCTGCCAGATCGAGGAGCGACCTGCGGCAGGCGTTCTCTGGCAGCCCCTCCAGGGCGCGGCAAGCCTGGGTGGAGAAGCCAGCGGCGATCCGGTAGCACTCCTCAACAATAGGCGAGTTGCGAGCCATCTCAATAACCCGCGCCACCTCCGCTTGCCCCCCCCGTTTCTCAAATAGCTCCCTTATGAGGTTGTCCCCGGGGTGGTTCTCCATAAGAAGGATTGTCGGCAATGTCAGGGTGCCCTGTAAGAGATCGCTGCCCACCGGCTTTCCCATCTCCCCCTCATCGCCAATGATGTCCAGGATGTCATCGATGATCTGGAAGGCCATGCCCAGATCATGCCCATAGTTTTTGAGCGCCTCTACCGCCTCATCCGGGGCCTCGCTCAACACCGCCCCGGCACCAGCGGCTGCAGTGAAGAGAGAAGCAGTCTTGCTATCGATCTGCTCATAATAGTCCTCGCGATTTTGTCGCCAGCTGTAGGCGCTAAAAGTCTCCCTCAACTGACCACTGGATATCTTAGTTAGGGTTTGGGAGAAGAGCCTCATCACCCTGAGGTTGCCGATACTGCAAACCAGATCAGCGGAGACGGAAAAAAGGTAGTCCCCCAAAAGCACGGCGATGCCCTCCCCCCAAAGGCTATTCACTGCAGTCTTGCCCCGTCGCACCGAAGCTTTGTCCACCGCATCGTCGTGAACCAGGGTGGCGTTGTGGAAAAGCTCAATGGCCGTGGCCATCGGAATCAATCTCTCTAGGTCGTAGCGATAAAACCTGCCCGCGAGCAGGGTAAGCACGGGCCGGATCCGCTTGCCACTGCTCTCTAAAACATAGTTTAATGGCTCCGCTATCCAAGGGAGGTCCACCTGGCAAAAGGTTTTCAGCTTCTCCTCCACCATCCCCAGGCCTTCTTGGATCGGTTCGTAGATAGAAGCGATGGACAAAGGACTCCTTTCAATTAAAGGGGTAGCCGAAAGAGCTGGATAGCGTTCGCGGTGGTATGCTCCGCCACCACATCGCTTGGCACCCCACTGATCTCGCCGATCTTCGCCACGACAAAAGATAAATACGATGGCTCATTCCTTTTGCCCCGATGGGGCTGGGGAGTAAGAAAGGGGCAATCGGTCTCAATGAGGAGCCTATCCAGAGGGAGGTCACGGGCAATCTCCAATGAGGAATAGGTAATGGGGCCAGCAATGGAAAGGAAGAAGCCCATCTCAATATATCTCTGGCCAAGCTCCCTATCGCCACTAAAGCAATGGAGCACACCTAAAGCTTCTTTCGCTCTACCCGCTCCACCAACCCCACCTGCCCCACAAGCCCACTCGGTAAGTATGCTGAGCACCTCCTCCTGGGCATCGCGGCAGTGAACGATCACCGGCAGCTTAAGCCTCCGGGCTAATGCCAGCTGCCTGTTGAAGGCCTCGACCTGGACCTCTCTTGGTGATAGATTGCGATAAAAGTCCAGCCCGATCTCGCCGATGGCGACCACCTTAGGGTGCTGGGCCAGCTCAGACAATCTTTCCTGGTCGCCATCCCTCATCTTGGCGGCGCTATGGGGATGAAACCCTAGGGCCGCGAAAACCTCCGAATATTGCTCCGCAAGCCTTATCGCAGCCCTGCTGGAATCGAGGTTACAGCCCACATTGACCACCGCAGCTACCCCTGCCTCCCTGGCTCTCTCCAACACCTGGTCGCGGTCTTTATCGTAAAGGCGCATATCGATATGGGCATGAGAGTCAACTAACACGGGCATGCTCCAGCCTGGCATCCTCCTCGGCTACTATCTCCTCATCCAGCTTGGTAAACAGGGGCTGGGGAGGGGCTAGCTGCTGACCGGGTGGTAACCTGGCTATCGACCAGCCACCATCCTCCACCCTTCCTTCAAAGCCGAGAAGGTGATGCAATTTCTGCGAGCTAAAGGGCAAGAAGGGAGCAAAAAGCGTCTTGAGACACGAGATCACCGAGAGGGCCACATATAAACTGGTGGCAGCGCCCTCCCGCTCATCCTCAAGCCTTTTCCATGGGGCCTTCTCATCGAGGTAGCGATTCGCCTCCTGCGCCAGGCTCATCGCCGTTCTAATCGCCTCCCTGAAGTGACACTGGTGAAGCAGCCCGGCGACAGTGTCGAGGGCATCCTCCGCCTTCTTAAGAAGCGCGCTGCTTCGCTCATCCAATTCACCAGGCGCGGGGACCTGGCCACCGAAGCTGCGATAGGTGATGGTGAGCACCCGATGAACCAGGTTTCCATAGGTGGCCACCAGCTCATCGTTGTTGCGGCGCACAAACTCCCGCCATGAAAAATCGGTATCCCCATCCTCGGGCATATTCACCGACAGAAAGTAGCGTAAGGGGTCGGGATCGTAGCGCTCCAGATAATCGGGGAGCCAGACCGCCCAGTTGCGGCTGGTGGAGAGCGCCCTCCCCTCCAGGGTCAGGAACTCATTGGCGGGCACATCGTAAGGGAGGTTGAGCCCCCCATAGCCCAAGAGCATCGCTGGCCAGATAATGGTGTGAAAGAGAATATTGTCCTTGCCTACGAAGTAATAGGTCTTGGCATCCCCCTGCCAGAACTGGCGCCATTTCTCCGCATCGCCCGAGCGCTCCGACCACTCCCTGCTCGCCGAGAGATAGCCGATCACCGCCTCAAACCATACATAGATTCGCTTGGCCTCGAAGCCAGCAACGGGCACCGGGATGCCCCACTCAATATCCCTGGTGATCGCCCGATCCTTCAGCCCCTCAGTCAAAAGGTTAGTGGTAAAATTGCGCACATT
>JAUWZB010000129.1 GCA_030615555.1 Dehalococcoidales bacterium | reverse complement strand
AGCTCCCTCGGCCGGGGAATCGTTCTATCGCGTATATAGCTCTCGATGGTCTCCTTCGCCAGTCTTACCAGTGGGTGCATTTCATCACCCCCTCTTTATTATTATGCCAGCATAGCCCACGACACTGCGATAATCGCCTGTTATGTCACCGCTTGTCTGGTACCTCACTAATTCCGCCCTCCTCGCCCCTAATTCCTTGCAGGCGGAGAGGAGACTGACCGTCGGCGCATAGCCACACATCGTGATATGAAATTCTCCGACTCGCTTTAGGAGTTCGTCTTCGTTTAACTCCACTATCGCTTCTATGGCCAGATTATCCTTCCTATTGGCAGATTCCTGAGGCTCGTAGTGGGTCATGTCGCTGCTTGCCATGATTACTGCTTCTCTGTTTAAATCCTTGATCGCCTCAGCGATCCCCTTACCAATCTCTTTATAGGTGGTGCCACTTTCATGGGCGAGCGCGATGGGCACTATCTTCACGTCCTTTTTAAAGTATTGCAAAAACGGTAGCTGAACCTCAATAGAGTGTTCCTCTAAATGGGCTACATGATCCTCCTTCAAAGGGGGAGATGCTCCCAAAATCTTTTTGGCCAGCTCCGCGTCGATCTCTACCTCGCCCAGTGGTGTTTTCCATGTCCCTTCCGTCATAATACTACAGGGTTGTCCCAAACCCGTATGGTTGGGCCCCATGATCACAAAGGTATCTTTGAATTCAATCCTGGATATCACAGCCCCCGCCACCGGTCCGGAGTAGATATATCCTGCATGAGGTGAAATCAGACCAAGCACCTCTTCTTTCGGTGCCTGTTCATCAATAAATTCCTTAATCTGCGCCTCCAACTCAGAAGGGGAGCCTGGGTAAAACTGCCCTGATACAACCGGATTCCTAATCATTGTGACCTCCTCCCCGTCCTCATGTTGAGGTCGGCGCCGCAAAAACGGCACCTGGAATCCTCCAGACCGACGATGTCGGTATGATAGCCTACCCTGGCGATAATCAGGTTGCCACAGGAGTAGCAGATGGTGTTCTCATTTGTGTGACCGGGCACATTACCCGTATAAACAAAGCGCAGTCCCACCCTCCTCCCGATGGCATAGGCATGCTCCAGAGTGGCTATTGGGGTGGGCGGCAGGTGAAGCATCTGATGCTGCGGGTAGAAGCGGGTGACATGCCAGGGGGTCAGTTCCCCAAGTTTATCGCGAATCCAGGTGGCGATGCCCTCAAGCTGCTCCTCGTCATCGTTCATCGTGGGGATCACATTGGTCACCACCTCAACATGCATCCCCCACTTCTGCTGCGCCCGCTCCACAACCTCAAGAATCCCTCGCCACCCGGAGACCTTAGCCAGATCACGGTAGAATTTGTCGGAGAAGCCTTTTACGTCCACTCGATAGGCGTCGAGATAGGGTCCAATGGTGTCCAGGGCCTCCGGGGTGATATAGCCATTGGTCACATAAACGGTGTAGAGGTCGTGCTCCTTGGCGAGCTTCGCTGAATCGAGGGTATAGTCAAACCAGATGCCCGGCTCATTATAGGTCCAGGCGATTCCCTGGCAGCGCTCCCGCTTTGCCATCGCGATGGCATCCTCTGGTGAGATAGTCCGCGACCCCTCCAAAAAGGAAGGGTCGGTCCATGATATCTGCCAGTTCTGGCAGTGCTTGCAGTGAAAATTGCAGCCCCAGGTGCCCAAAGAGAAGACCAGGCTTCCAGGGAAGAAGTGGAACAGGGGCTTCTTCTCGATAGGGTCGATGGCTACCGATGAGACCTCGGCATAGTTCAAGGCGTAGAGGACGCCATCGATGTTCTGGCGCATCTTGCAAACGCCAAGCTTGCCAGGGCCGATAGTGCATCGCCACTGGCAGATGTGGCACTTCGCCCTGGAGCCGGGGAGCTTCTCATAGAGCAACACTTCTCGCATCGCCATCACCCCTTCGCGTATTCTAACATATTTAGGATGCGGTGCAACCCCGCGTTTACTTGACCGCCCTGCCTCAAGTTGGTAGACTGGTTCCGCGCCATAAAGGCGCTGAAGGGTCTTTCGCAAATATAGCACGAGAGGATTACCGGGCCTTCTCAGCAGCCTTATAAACATCGCGCAAAGTTCGAAAAGAGATGGTGGTTATTGGTCTTACCGGGGGGATTCTTACCGGAAAGAGCACCATATCCGGGATGCTCGCTGAAAGAGGGGCCGTAGTCATCGATGCCGACAAGATCGGCCATGAAGCCTATACGCCCCACACAAAGACCTGGCAAGAGCTGGTCGATGCCTTTGGAGATGGGATCCTGAAGCAAAACGGTGAGATAGATCGCAAAAAGCTCGGTGAGATCGTCTTCGATGACCCCGGGGCCCTGGCCCGGCTGAATAAGATCGTGCATCCCCGGATGCATGAGATGATGAGGGAGGAGATCGAGCGGCTGAGGGGTGAGGGGGTCGCGGTGGTGGTGCTGGAGGCCGCGGTGCTCATCGAGGCAAACTGGACCGACCTTGTCGATGAGGTTTGGGTCACTGTCGCCCCTGAGGAGGTGGTGGTCAAGCGCCTTCAAAATCGGGGCGGGCTAAGCGAGGAGCAGGCGCGGGCACGCATCCGCGCCCAGCTCCCCGTAGAGGAACGGGCCAAGTATGCCAATGTGATCATCGATACCGATTGCCAGCTTAGCGAGGTCAGAGCGGTGGTGGAAGAGCTCTGGGGGAGGCTCCAAAATAGGGAGGCCTATCCATGAACACCGTTGAACAAATGAGGCTCTTCATGGAACCGAGGTC
>JAUWZB010000105.1 GCA_030615555.1 Dehalococcoidales bacterium | reverse complement strand
CAGCCCTGACTCGATGATGGTGGTCGAGACCAGGATGTCGATCTGACCCTGGGAGAATTCGAGCATGACATGCTCAAGCTGCTCCTCAGGCATCTGGCCATGGGCAATGGCGACCTCCGCCTCCGGGACAAGCGCCGCAAGGTGAGAGGCGACCCTGCGGATGCTCTGCACCCGATTGTGGACAAAGAAAACCTGCCCGCCCCTGTCGAGCTCCCTGAGGATGGCCTCGCGAATCAGCCGCTCCTCGTATTCGGAGATATAGGTCTTTATGGCCAACCTCTCCTCAGGGGGGGTCTCCATGGTGCTCATATCGCGCACCCCCGAAAGCGACATATAGAGGGTGCGCGGGATGGGGGTAGCGGTGAGGGTGAGGACATCGACCTCTTCCCGCAGCTTTTTAAGGTGCTCCTTATGGACCACGCCGAAGCGCTGCTCCTCGTCGATGACCACCAGCCCCAGGTTCTTGAAGCTGACATCCTTTTGCAACAAGCGGTGGGTGCCGATCACGATGTCGATGGTGCCCCGCTTCAGCCCGGCGATGATCTCCCCCTGCTCCCGCTCCGCGCGAAAGCGGCTCAGCACCGCCACATTTATCGGGAAGGGGGCGAGGCGCTCGGTGAAGGTTTGGAAGTGCTGCTGGGCGAGCACCGTGGTCGGCACGAGAACCGCCACCTGAGCGCCATCCATGACTGCCTTGAAGGCTGCTCTCAGGGCGACCTCTGTTTTGCCATAGCCCACATCGCCACAGACCAGCCGATCCATGGGCTTTGCCCTTTCCAGGTCCTGCTTGATCTCCAGCACCGCCTGAATTTGGTCTGGTGTCTCCATATAGGGGAAGGAAGCCTCCAGGTCCTCCTGCCAGGTGGTATCCGGTGAGCAGGCAAAGCCCAGGATGACCTCCCTGGCGGCATAGAGGGCAAGTAACTCCTTGGCCAGGTCCCCTGCCGCCTCCCTCACCCGCTGTTTCGTCCGCGCCCACTCCTGAGTGCCCAATCGGCTGAGGGCTGGCGGAGCGCCGCTGGGGCCGATATAGCGACCGATCCGGTCAATCTGATCGCTGGGCACATAGAGCCTATCGCTCGCGGCATATTCTAGGGTCAGGTATTCCCGCTCCGTCTCGCCTACCGCCATGATGGTGGTCCCGGCGAACCTGGCGATGCCATGCTCGATGTGCACCACATAGTCGCCCACCGATAGCTCAGAGAGGGACCCTGCCTGGCGCATCGGGTGTCGCTTCACGCGCCGCCGTTTCTTGGTGAAGCCGAAGAGCTCAGCATCGGTAAATAGCACGGCTGAGCCTATGACCCACCCCCGGGCTAGCGAGCCCTGAACTAAGGCAATGGCTCCCGGTGGTAGCGGCCCCGCGAGCTGGGAGAGAGGAGGGGCGATGATGTCCTCTTCCTCAAGGAGCTCAGAAAGCCTCCTCGCCTGGTGTGACACGATGATAATGCGCTTTTCTTTTTTTTCGAGCATTTCCTTGGCGTCTCTAAGGAAAGCGTCTAGCCTTCCTCCGTAAGCAGGGGCCGAAGTGAAAGGGATCAGGGATTCGGCATCCTCCTGTTGCCATGACCAGAGGGATAACCGCCGCCCTTTTTCGTTCTCCCCCCTCCCAACCCCCTGAATCCGGGGCGAGAGCTCATCCCAGGTAAGATATGGGGTGGGGAAATTTCGGGGTAGCTCCCCCCGGGCTACCTGCTCCCGCCTTATCTCCCGCGCCTCAGCATCCAGTTCCCCCAGCGCTTGCGCGATCTCTGAGGGCTGATCGAGGACGAGAAGGGCGTTTTGTGGCAGATAATCGAGGATGTTCCCGGTGCTTTTCGAACCTTCCGATGTGATCGTGGAAAGGGGGAGTCCAGAGGGGTCTCCCCTCTGGCGGGGGTCTGGGGGTGTTCCCCAGAAATACATCTCAGGGCGGGTGGGTGGGTAGCAAGAAGAAAGGTCTTCCCTTGCGGGGACAACGGCGATCGAGTTCACGAGTTTTAAGGAGCGCTGCGTTGCGGGGTCGAAGAGGCGGAGGCTCGCCACCTCATCGCCGAAGAGCTCGATCCTCGCCGGCAGGTCGCTGGCCGGCGAGTAAATGTCGATGATGCCCCCGCGCCGACTGAAACTCCCGGGCACCTCCACCATGTGCTCCCACTCATAGCCGATAGCCATCCACCTGGCAAACAGCTCATCGATATTGAACCTCATCCCCTGCCAGATGGTGTGGGCGGTAGCACGAAAGTCGGCGGGGGAGAGGGTCTTCCGGGCCAGGGCGTGGGCTGAGGCGATAATCAGCGGGGCTTTATCCGCGGCGGTCAGGGTGTGGAGAGTACTGATTCGCTGTTGAATGGTGGCCGGGTCTGAGGCGAGGCGCTCATAGGGGAGAGAATCAGGCTCAGGGAAAATCCGGGCCTCGCCCGACCAGCAGAGAAGCTGATCCTGGAGCTGCTTCGCCCCCTCCGGTCGCGGCGTGACCACCAGCATCGGCCAGCCTAACTCCCGGTGGAGCGCCGCGAGAAGGTAGGGCTTGGCTTCGTCAAGCACCACCACCCTCTGCTCCCCGCCTCTCCTTAGCGCCTCAAGGAGCTGGCAGTAGCCGGGCATCTCATCGATCAGAGGAAGTAAGCAAGCCAAATTCATTTTTTCGTCCTATTCGCTCCTGTGCAGAAGGCCTACGTCCGCTTTGAAAGGCGTTGTTCAAATCAGACCTATTGCACAAAGTAACACCTAAAGGGCTAGCCGCTATTGACTAGCCCTGTCAGAATTTTAGCACAGCGCCCCTTGGGGGACAAGCCACTTCTTGTTGAAGCCAAGCGATGTTGCTATAATGGTGGCGACTTTTTAAAGAAGCGCATAGACAGAAAAGATGAAGAAGCGTTCCATAAACACGCCCCATAAAGGGCGAAAAAATGGTGGCGATTTTCTGGAGCAGACGCATGGGCAAGAAATATGAAGAAGCGCGCCATAAACCGCACCGTAAAGGACAAAAATATCAGCGCATTGTGGCTAAGTTTGGCACAAACCTGCTCACCGCTGGCACCGAGCGCCTCGACCTTGAGGTGATGGCCACCCTGGTGGGACAGGTGGCCAGGCTTCACCAGCAGAGGCAGGAGGTGATCATCGTCTCCTCGGGGGCCATCGCTGCGGGGAGGCAACAGCTGGGAATCACAAAGGAGCGAAAGGACATCCCCTCCCGCCAGGTGATGGCCGCGGTGGGGCAGAACGCCCTGATGCACTCCTATGAGCAGCTCTTCGGCTGGCACGGCATCAACGTGGCCCAAGCCCTCTTGACCAAGGCAGACCTCTCCGACCGCCTGGGCTATCTTAACGCTCGCAATACCTTACTTGCGCTCCTGGAACTCAGGGTGGTGCCCATCGTTAATGAGAACGATGTGGTGGCGGTGGACGAGCTTGAGGGGGCG
>JAUWZB010000072.1 GCA_030615555.1 Dehalococcoidales bacterium | reverse complement strand
TTTCAAGCTTTTGACTAATCCCAAACAGTTCTTCGGCAACGATCAGGGCTGGGTTACCGCTATGGAATGCTATGAGATGGAGCTTGGCGAGCCAGACGAGAGCGGCAGGCGCCGTCCCATTGTCAAGCCTGGCAGTGAGTTCATTATGGAAGTTGACACCGTGGTGGTCGCCCTGGGCACCAGGCCAAACCCCCTGCTCTCCAAAACGACCAAGGGGCTGGAGATCACCAGGTGGGGCACCGTGGTCGCCGATGAGGAAACAGGTAAGAGCACAAAACCAGGCGTATGGGCCGGCGGCGACATAGTCACCGGCGCTGCCACCGTGATCAGCGCCATGGGGGCTGGGAAAAGGGCCGCAGCTTCCATTGACGCAGACTTAAGGGGGTGATATCCTAGGGCAGGCCTATCATGAACCAGCAACTAGAAGAGACCCTGGCAAGGTATAAGGGGGAGAGGGGAGACCTGATCCCCCTTTTGCAAGAGGTTCAAACTAAGTTTGGCTACCTGCCTGAGGAGGCGATGCAAGGCATCGCCAAATTTCTGCGCCTCTCGGAGAGCACCGTCTATGGCGTGTGCACCTTCTACGCCCAGTTCAAGCTCACGCCCGTGGGCAAACACACCATCAAGATATGCCGGGGCACCGCTTGCCATGTGAGAGGGATCAGCAGGATCCTCAATGAAGCGGAGAAGCAACTGGGCATCAAGCCTGGAGAGACCACTTCAGACCTGGAGTATAGTCTGGAGACCATTGCCTGTTTTGGCTCATGTGCCCTGGCACCGGTTATGGTGGTCGATGAGACTGTTTATGGGAAGATGACCCCGGACAAGGTAACGAAGATTCTGAAGGGTGAGGGATAGCGGTGGATTTTGAAGAGATCAGGAGCCGAGCGGTCGCGCAGTGGGAAGCGCTGGAGCGCAGCGACAAGCCTTGTATCCTTGTTGGTGCCGCTACCTGTGGCCGGGCGGCGGGGGCAAGTGCGGCAATCGAGGCCATCGATAATGAGCTGAGAGAGCGCGATATCGAAGCGATCATTATCCAGGTTGGCTGCATCGGGCTTTGCTATGCTGAGCCGCTGGTTGACATCATTAAACCGGGTCGCCCGCGCATCTGCTATGGCAATGTCACCCCTGAAATTGCGCGAGCGCTTATCGAGGACTATATAGTTAACGATAATCCCCGCCCCGACCTGGCACTGGGCACCCTAGGCAAGAAGAGCATCGTGGGCATCCCCAGGCTTTTCGACCTGCCAATGCTCAAACCCCAGGTTCGTGTTGCGCTCCGAAACTGCGGCCACATCGACCCTGAGAACATCGACCACTACATCGCCCGTAGGGGCTACAGCGGCCTGGTCAAGGCACTGAGCATGAAACCGGAGGGAGTGATCGAGGAGGTGACGAGATCGGGGCTGCGCGGTCGTGGTGGTGCCGGCTTCCCCACAGGGAGAAAGTGGGAATTCTGCCGCAACTCTCCAGGCAAGGAGAGATACCTGATCTGCAACGCCGATGAGGGAGACCCTGGAGCCTTTATGGATCGTTCCGTTTTAGAGGGAGACCCTCATACGGTGCTGGAGGGCATACTCATCGGTGCTTACGCTATGGGAGCAACCCAGGGCTACATCTATTGCCGCGCCGAATACCCCCTAGCCCTCAAGCGGCTCAATACCGCCCTGAAACAGATGGAGGAGTATAGAATTTTAGGCGATAATATTCTGGGATCCGATTTCAGCTTTCGGATAAAGGTTCAGGAGGGTGCGGGGGCCTTTGTCTGCGGAGAGGAGACCGCACTCATGGCTTCCATCGAGGGCAAGCGTGGTATGCCCCGCTCCCGCCCCCCGTTCCCCGCTGTCTCTGGCCTATGGGGCCAACCGACCAATATTAACAACGTGGAGACCTGGGCCAATGTGTCCGCCATCCTCGAGAGGGGCGGGGAGTGGTATGCCGGCTACGGCACCGAGGGGAGCAAGGGAACCAAGACCTTCGCCCTGGCAGGAAAAGTGAACCGCACCGGCCTCATCGAGGTGCCGATGGGCATCACGCTGCGCCAGATCGTCTACGATATAGGCGGAGGCATCCCCAAGAAGAAAGGCTTTAAAGCGATCCAGACCGGTGGTCCTTCAGGGGGTGTCCTGCCAGCAAGCCTGCTTGACCTGCCGGTGGACTACGAATCCCTGGACCAGGCAGGAGCGATCATGGGCTCCGGGGGCATGATTGTGATGGATGAGGAAACGTGCATTGTGGACATCGCTCGCTACTTCCTATCCTTTACCCAGGCGGAGTCCTGCGGCAAGTGCGTCCCCTGTCGCCTGGGGACAAAGCAGATGCTAGACATCCTGGATGATATCTCCAGTGGCATGAGCAAAATGGAAGACCTCGATTTGCTCCAGGGACTGGCTGAGGATGTCAAAGCGGGGTCGCTCTGCGCTTTGGGGGGAACCGCCCCCAATCCCGTGCTCACCTCCCTGCGCTACTTCCGCGATGAGTATGAGGCGCACATCAAGGAGCAACGCTGCCCCGCCGCAGTATGCCAGCCCCTTGTTTCCTACTACATCCTCCCCGATAAGTGTCAGGGTTGCGGTATCTGCCTCCGGGCCTGTCCCGCTGAAGCGATCGCGGGTGGCAAAAGGATGATCCACGTGATCGACCAGAGCAAGTGCATTAAGTGCAACGTTTGTCTGGAGGTATGCCCACCCCGCTTCAGCGCGGTGGCGAAGGTTTCCGGGGAGGAAATCGAGGTTCCACAGGAGCCGATACCCTTAAAGGCCGATTGAAGAAATGGAGACCATAACCTTAACCATCGATGGCGTTGCCATCAAGGTGAGAAAAGGAGCTACGGTGCTGGAGGCAGCACAGGAGGCCGGGATCTATATCCCGACGCTTTGCTGGGATGCTGACCTGGAGCCATATGGTGCCTGCCGCCTCTGCGTGGTAGAGATCGAGGGGATGAGGGGCTTGCCCACCGCCTGCACCACGCCAGCCACCGGTGGCATGGTAGTGCACACTGAGACAACTCAGGTGGACAGGGTGCGCCGCACCACTGTGGAGCTCTTGATTGCCGACCACCCCACCGACTGCTTGACATGCCCCAAAAATCAGCGGTGCGATCTTCAAAAGATCGCCGCTTATCTTGGGATCGAGGAGCTTCGCTTTAGAAAAACCACTAGAGAGCTCCCCATCGATAAAAGCAATCCCTTCTTTGACCGCGACATGAATATGTGTATCCTCTGCGGCAAATGCGTGCGCACCTGTGACGAGATTCTGGGGATAGGCGCGATCACCTTTGCCTTCAGGGGCTATGCCAGCGAGATCGCCGCCTTTGGGGACAAGCCAATACTGGAATCAAATTGCGTTTCCTGCGGCGAATGCGTCGTTCGATGCCCTGTAGGTGCCCTTTCGCCCAAGAAGGTGGTTCAGCCAACGAGGGAGGTAAAAACGATTTGCCCCTACTGTGGCGTTGGCTGTGGCATATATTTAGGGCTTAGAGGTGGTGAGGTGGTTAGTGTGGAGGGCGATCGGGAAAACCTGTCAAATAAAGGAAAGCTCTGTGTCAAGGGTCGCTTCAGCATCGCCGATTTCGTCAATCACGCGGAGCGGCTTACCACCCCTCTCATCAGAAAAAATGGTGAGCTTACTGAAGCAAGCTGGGACGAAGCTCTCGACCTGGTTGCCAGTAAGCTAGCACGTTATAAGGACGAAAAATTTGCGGTAATCTCCTCTGCCAAAGGCACCAACGAGGAAAACTACCTCATCCAGAAATTTGCCCGTGCGGTGATGGGTACCAATAATATCGACCACTGCGCTCGCCTCTGCCACGCCCCCACCGTTGCCGGGCTAGTGCAAAGCTTCGGCAGCGGGGCGATGACCAACTCCATAAGCGAGATCGGCAATGCCAAATGCATCCTTGCCATCGGCACCAACACTACATCGAGTCACCCCATAATCGGTATTGAGATCAAAAGAGCGGTCAGGAAGGGCGGGAAACTCATCGTGGCCAACCCCCGTGAGATCGAGCTGTGCCGCTTTGCCACCCTGTGGCTGCAGCACCGCCCAGGAAGCGATGTCGCTCTGTTAATGGGCATGATGAGGGTGATCGTCGATGAGGGGCTTTTTGACTCCTCCTTCATCGAGGAGCGGTGTGAGAATTTCGCGCAATTTCGAGATTCCCTCAAAGCCTTTGACCTCGATTTTGTGGCGCGGACCACTGGCGTTCCTCAAGATAAGATCGCTGAGGCAGCCAGAATTTTCGCCCAGAATAGCCCGGCAACTATCCTCTACGCCATGGGGATCACCCAGCACTCCCATGGCACCGACAA
Source organism: Dehalococcoidales bacterium (assembly GCA_030615555.1). Lineage (GTDB taxonomy): Bacteria > Chloroflexota > Dehalococcoidia > E44-bin15 > E44-bin15 > JAUWZB01. Next base: position 673 of record JAUWZB010000072.1, on the reverse strand, counting down.
TGTGATCGCCACCGCCAATCTGGCAATGCTCACCGGAAATGTGGGCAAGCCATCGACAGGGGTGAACCCCCTCCGGGGGCAGAACAATGTGCAGGGGGCCTGCGATATGGGTGCCCTGCCCAATGTATACCCCGGCTACCAGAGCGTGGCTGACCCGGCGATCAAAGAGAAGTTCGAAAAGGCGTGGGGCACCAAACTGAGCGATGCCCCAGGGCTGACCCTCACCGAGATCCTCGATGCGGCCTGCGAAGGCAAGGTTAACGCCCTCTACCTGGTGGGGGAGAATCCCATGCTTAGCGAGCCCGATGCCAAGCATGCTGAAGAGGCGCTTAAAAATTTGGAATTTCTAATTGTTCAAGACATCTTCCTGTCGGAAACGGCTGAGCTTGCCGATGTCATTCTCCCTGCAGCAAGCTTCGCCGAAAAAGAGGGCACCTTCACCAATACGGAGCGCCGGGTGCAGCGGGTGCATCAGGCCCTCGAGCCCAAGGGCGATTCAAAGCCCGATTGGTGGATCACCTGCCAGATCGCCAAGCGGCTCGGAGGCCAGGGCTTCGATTTCGAACATCCCTCCCAGATAATGGCAGAGATCGCCGAGCTTACCCCCTCCTATGGGGGCATCTCCTATGAGCGCCTGGATGATGGTGGCCTACAATGGCCCTGCCCTACTAAG
>JAUWZB010000018.1 GCA_030615555.1 Dehalococcoidales bacterium | reverse complement strand
AAGCAGCATAATATCGCCCTCAGGGAGCGGGGGCATCGCCAGAGGCTGAAGCTCAGCGAATATGGGATCACGGATTTGGAGAGCGGGGTCACCGAGAAGTTCACCGATGAAGAAGCCTTCTACGAGAGACTGGGGCTCCAGTTCATCCCGCCGGAGCTCAGGGAGGGGCAGTGGGAGGTGGAGAGGGCGGAGCAAAAGGCCATCCCCCGGCTCATCGAGCTTGGCCACATAAAGGGCGACCTCCATGTGCACACCGATTGGAGCGATGGCCACGATTCCATCGAGTCGATGGCGCTTGCCGCCAGAGCAAAAGGTTATGAGTATATCGCCATTACCGAGCACTCGGCAGGGCGGGGCATTGCCCGCGGGCTGAACGAGGAGCGCTTGAGAGGCCAGATCGCCGAAATCAGGGAGCTTAATGAGCGGATAGATGACTTACATATCTTTAATGGTATTGAGGTGGATATTCGAGCTGATGGCGCCCTTGATCTCCCCGAGGACTTGCTTGCCGAGCTGGACATCGTGATCGCAGCGGTGCACTCGGCGATGAACCAGGAGCAGGGCAAGATGACGGAGCGGATTTTGCGTGCCATAAAGAGCCCTCATGTCGATGTGCTTGCCCACCCCTCCTGCCGACTTTTGGGGGAGCGTGAGCCGATAATGGTGGACCTTGAGGCCATCTTCCGCGCCGCCGCTGAGACAAATACCGCTCTGGAGATCAACGCCATGCCCTCGAGGCTCGACCTCAAGGATATGCATGCCTTTCGGGCCAGGGAACTGGGAGTGAAGCTTATCATCGCCACCGATGCCCATAGCACCTCCCAACTCGATCTCATTCGCTTTGGGATTGGCATGGCGCGGCGCGGCTGGTGTGAGGCGCGCCATATACTGAACACCAGGCCGCTTGAGGAGGTGGCGGCCTTTCTCAGGCGATAGCGAGGGTAGCATGGAGAACCAGCTACAACCCTTCGGTGAGACCGGCGTCTCCAGCGATGGCAAGGCGATTCGCCATCTAAGGGAGGCCATCGCCCAGGGAAAGCACTGGTATATTGCTCTCCTTGAGGCTATCGGGCTGTGGACTGTAGCTGAGGAAATCTATAACGGCCGGGATTACCGCTATCTCATCGCCAACGAAGCCTTCGATTGGTTGCTCCTTGCCGAGCGCCTCCTGGATGAGGTCGATCATCTCGTTCCTGAAAAAGAAATGATCGATCTTCTCTTCCGTGGTAAAGCCCCCATTGAGCTCTCTAAAGAGGAGTTTTGCCACCTCATCGGCGAGGCTAAATACCGCGCTCACCTCAATTATTTCTACGGTATCACTGTGGAGGAGGCCTTGATCCTCGCTGTGGAGGAGGAAGCGCGCAAGGAGCAGCGAGCACGCGCCCTTAATGAGAACAATCATCTCTGGGAGGAGGCCTATCAGCGCATCTATGGCGCCTCGATGAGTGCGCTTCTGAGGAGATTCAGAAAAGAAAGGGGCTATCCCAGGCGCCACTCTATGGAGCTTGGTGAGCTGAAAGAGTTCACCTACTGGCTCTTCAAGTACCGGTTAAACAATTGTGATAAGGCACGCATTGCCAGCGACACGAAAAAGGCGCTCAAGGAGCTTGAGCGTCAATGGGGCTTGAAGGAGCGTAGAAGGGGGGAGCGGATGAGTGGGGAGAGCGAAAAGAGCGGATGAGTGGGGAGAGCGAAAAGAGCCTATTTAGGTTTATAGGCTTTCACTGCAATGCTGGCTATTGGAGCTCCAACTCCGCAGGCTGTTTCCTCGCTGGAGGGATCTAGCGCTTCTTTCACTTCTAGTCGAATAAAACCAGCGGCACGAATCTTCTCCAGGTATTCCTTTTCCTCCAGGGCACCGGCCACGCAGCCAGCCCATTGTTCCAGGCTCTCCCGAACCGACGCTGGCAACTCGCTGTGGGTGACGATGTCCGAGACGCAGAGCCTGCCTCCGGGCTTGAGCGCCCGGAAAACCTCCCGAAACACAGCATCCTTATCTGGAGAAAGGTTTATCACACAGTTGGAGATAACCACATCCACTGAGTCGTTCTCGATAGGCATGTGCTCCATCTCGCCTAGGCGAAACTCCACATTGTCCAGGGAGAGATTTTCAGCGTTTGCCCTTGCCAGTTGGATCATGTCTGGAGTCATATCCAGGCCGATGACCTTCCCCTGAGGGCCAACCCGTTGCGCTGCCAGGAAGCAGTCCAGCCCCCCTCCACTTCCCAGGTCGAGAACCACCTCGTTCTCCTTTAACTCTGACAGGGCTATAGGATTGCCGCAGCCCAGCGAGGGTATGTTCGCCGATATCGATTCTAGCTCCTCTCTGGAATATAGCCTCTGGGCGTGACTTGTTTCACCGGCGCACGGGCTACAACAACTTGAGGCCTCTTCGCTCCGCGGTGCGCAGCAGGAAGGAGTTTGCTGCTTAGCTATCTCAGCGTAACGCTCCCGCACAAATTTCTTGATCTCCTCATCATTCTTTTCGATCATTCTGACTTCTTAACCCCCTCCAAAATGCTTCCTTTTATATCATGCTCTGATTTGGAGTGCATGTCAAGGGAATCTCTTGTATCTCAGCCTGCTAGCCAAGCTCAGAAAGCCTTTCACTTAGCCTCATCAGCCTGTCCCTTTGGGTGGCCAGCCTCTCCCGCTCCCTTTGCACCACACTCGGCGGCGCCTTGGAAAGGAATTTTTCGTCCTTTAGCCTGGCCTCGATGCGGGCAATCTCTGCCTGATTACCCGCGATCTCCTTCTCCAGGCGCGCCCTTTCCGCCTCAAGGTCGACCATGCCCGCCATAGGCAGGATCACCTCTGCTCCCTCAAGCACCACGGTCTTGGCCTTTTTTTCGCTCTCCCGACCTCCCCCAGCACCGGGCCTCGCATCTTCAGTGCTGATGATGGTGAGCGGCCTTACCCTGGCCAGGGTTTCGATAGCCTGAGATTGGGTTTCAATAGCAGGCTTTGTTTCCGCTGCGGCAACCCACGCCTCGATCCACCTGGCGGGCTCCACCCGGAATTCGGCGCGCGTGTTCCTGATTGCCCGAACGATCTCTACGACCACCGCCATCTGTTTCTCCGCCTTGGCATCTATGAACCCTTCATCGGCAGTAGGGTAGGGGGAGAGCATGATGGATTCGGCCATTTCGCCATCGAGGTGCCCCTTAAGGCTTTGCCAGATCTCCTCAGTAATAAATGGCATGAAGGGGTGGAGCAGGCGCAATGAGGTCTCCAGGACATGGGCAAGCACGGGCATCGGTTTTTCGCTCTCCCGACCTCCCCCACCCCCTTTTTCGCTCTCTCCACTCCTCTCCCCACCCTTGAGGCGGAGCTTCGCCATCTCGATATACCAGTCGCAGAACTCTCCCCAGAGGAAGTCGTGGATCTGCCGCTGTGCCTCGCCGAACTGGAAATCTTCCATGAGGCTCTCGACGCTTGCTACAAGGCGATTCAGGCGACTCAGAATCCAGCGATCCTCCAGAGGTAGCGTGGCCCGTTCAATTTTTTTGCTCTCCCGACTTCCCTCATCCCCTTCAGCGCGCCTCGCCCCTTCCTCCATATTGCCCAATATGAATCGAGCGGCGTTCCACAGCTTATTGGCGAAGTTGCGGGCTGCCTCCAGCTTCCCCTTGCTCAGCCTGATGTCGTTTCCCGGTGAGGTGCCGGTGGAGAGGGCGAAGCGCAGGGCATCGGTGCCATAGCTCTCGATGGCATCCAGGGGGTTTAACACATTGCCCTTCACCTTGCTCATCTTCTCGCCCTTCTCATCGCGCACCAGGCCGTGGAGATAAACGGTCTTAAAGGGCACCTCCCCGGTGTTCTCCAAGCCCATCATGATCATCCTCGCTACCCAGAAGAAGAGGATGTCATATCCTGTTTCCATTACTGAGGTCGGATAGAAGTACTTAAGGTCCTCGGTCTCCTCGGGCCAGCCCAGGGTGGAGTGGGGCCAGAGCGCCGAGCTGAACCATGTATCGAGGACATCGGGGTCCTGAAGGATGTTTGGTGAGCCGCAATGGGCGCAGGATTGGGGGTCATCAATGGTCACGGTGAGCTTGTCGCAGTCGCCACAATACCAGACCGGGATCCTGTGCCCCCACCAGAGCTGGCGGCTGATGCACCAATCGCGGATGTTCTCCAGCCAGTTGAGGTAGACCTTGATAAAGCGCTCCGGGATGATCCTTATCCTCCCATCGACCACGGCGTCGATTGCCGGAATAGCCAGGGGAGCGATCTTAATGAACCACTGCTTGCTGGCCCAGGGCTCGATCACGGTATTGCAGCGGCAGCAGTGCCCCACGGAGTGGTGATGGGGCTCCACCTTAATCAGAAGCCCTTCCTTCTCCAGGTCGGTGAGAATACGCTCGCGGCAGGCGAAGCGGTCGAGTCCGGCATAAGGCCCAGCGTTTTCATTCATTGTGCCATCGGGGTTTAATATATTCACTGAAGGTAAATTATGCCGCTGGCCGATCTCGAAGTCCACCGGGTCATGGGCCGGGGTAACCTTCACCGCCCCGGTGCCAAAGGAGGGGTCGACAGCGCTATCGGCGATTATTGGGATCAGCCTGCCAATGGCGGGCAGGATCGCTCTCTTGCCCACCATTTCCTTATATCGATTATCCTGTGGGTTCACCGCCACTGCGGTGTCACCGAGGATGGTCTCGGGGCGGGTGGTGGCCACGGTGATGAACCCATCCTCACCGGCGAACCGGTAGTTAACATAATAAAGATGCCCCGTCTCTTCCACATGCTCCACCTCGAGGTCGGAGAGGGCGGTTGAGCAGCGGGGGCACCAGTTGATGATGCGCTCCCCTCGGTAGATGAGCCCTTTTTCATAGAGGCGAACGAAGGTGGTGCGCACCGCCTTTGATGGCCCCTCGTCCATAGTGAACCGCTCCCGGCTCCAGTCGCAGGAGGTGCCCAAGCGCTTGTGCTGCTCGGCGATCATACCGCCGTACTCTTTCATCCACTGCCACATCCGCTCCAGGAACTTTTCCCGCCCCAGGTCGCGCCTGGTGACTCCCTCCTCAACGAGCGCCTGCTCCACCACAACCTGTGCGGCGATCCCCGCGTGGTCGATGCCGGGAAGCCAGAGGGTTGGGTTGCCCTTCATGCGGTGCCAGCGAATCATGATGTCTTCCAGGGTTGCGGTGAGCGCATGTCCCAGGTGAAGCTCGCCGGTGACATTGGGCGGGGGCATGATGATCACAAAGGGCTTCTTCTTGGGGTCGATCTTGGGGATGAAGTAGTCCTTCTCCAGCCAGAACTGATACCACTTAGTCTCTACTTTTTGGGGATCATAGGCTTTTGGTATCTCAGAAAGCTTTTCGCCCATTTCCTCGCTTTGTTCTTAGGATTTTGTATCTATCTTATCCAAAAGAGGCTTGAATGCTTCGTAGAATCTTGTGAACCTACTTTCTTGCCTTTCTTCTTGGCAGTAGTTCCACTACCTTATCCAGGATCCTATGAGCCACCTCCGATTTGGGAAGGAGGGGCAGGCTCGCTACATTGCCGGAGCGGTCAATGAGGACCACCCTGTTGGTATCGGCGCCAAAGCCGCTATCGGTGGCGGTGATATCATTGGCCACAATGAGGTCGAGTTTTTTCCTCTTTAGCTTCTCCCTGGCGTTTTCCACCAGGTTTTCGCTTTCCGCAGCAAACCCCACCCTGATAAAATCGCCCTTTAACTCGCTCAGGATGTCCGGGGTTTCCACCAGTTCCAGAGTGAGGGACTCTGTTCCCTTCTTGATCTTTGTTTCCGCGGTGGCCCTGGGGCGATAGTCAGCGGGGGCAGCTGCCATGATGAGTGCGTTAGCCTGGGTGGTGGCCTTAACGATGGCGTCCCGCATCTGGAGAGTGGTTTGAACCTGAACTACCTCCACCCCAATGGGGGGAACAAGGGCAGTCGGGGCACTCACCAGAACTACCTCTGCCCCGCGGTCCCGGGCAGCCTCAGCAAGGGCATAGCCCATCTTCCCTGAGGAGCGATTGCCGATATGGCGCGCCGGGTCGATGGGCTCCTGAGTGCCCCCGGCGCTCACCACGAGCCTCCTTCCCGCCAGGTCGCCGCCTCGGCCCAGCACCTGATGAATCGTGCCCATGATCTCATCGATTTCTGCGAGGCGCCCGACCCCCCAGGCACCGGAGGCTAGCCGGCCATAGGCCGGTCCGACAAAGTTAAAGCCCCTTTCCTTAAGCCTGGCGATGTTCTCCTGAGTAACTTGATTCTCATACATATTCACATTCATCGCCGGGGCCACGATCACCGGCGCTTTGGTGGCGAGCACAGTGCAGCAGAGTATGTCGTCGGCGATACCCGCTGCCAGCTTGGCGATGATATTTGCCGTAGCTGGGGCGATGACCACCAGGTCTGCTTGCTCGGCCAAAGAGACATGCTCGATGCTGAACTCGGAGGCCAGGTCGAACATCTCAGTGACCACCGGCCGTTGCGTGACGCTCCGGAAGGTCAGCGGGAAAACGAACTCCTGCGCTGACCCGGTCATCACTACATCAACCCGCGCACCATCCTGGGTGAGCTTGCTGGCCAGCTCCACCGCCTTATAGGCGGCGATACTGCCGGTGATACCCAGAACTATGGTCTTATCTCGAACCATCTCTCCTCCTATCGATTCAGTTCGTGAATCAATCGTAATCCGATGAGGGTCAGGTGCATGTCCACCGTATCGATAACTTTCGTCTCCGTGGCGATCACCTCAGCGAGACCGCCGGTGGCCACTACTCGTACCCTGCTCCCCAATTCCCGTCGAATGCGAGTGACCAGGCTTTCGATAAGCCCCACATAGCCGAAGATGATCCCTGATTGCATCGAAGCCACAGTATTCTTGCCGATAGCACGTTCTGGGGGGATGAGCTCAATCCTTGGCAGCTTTGATGCTCGCTCGAAAAGCGCCTCTGCGGCAATGCCGATCCCGGGGGCGATGGCGCCACCGAGGTAATCGCCCTCTTTAGATACCGCATCAACGGTGGTGGCGGTGCCAAAATCGATCAAGATCAGGGGACCGCCATAGAGGTGGTGAGCCGCCGCGGCGTTCGCCACTCGGTCGGCACCTACCTCACGGGGGTTATCGGTGCAGATACGCACCCCGGTCTTCACCCCTGGGCCAACAACGAGGGGCGAGATTCCGAAGTAACGCTGGCTCAGTTCCTCGAAGATGGGCTCCAGCGGCGGTACAACGCTGGCGATGATCGCATGATCGATGTCGGATAGGGTGAGCCCTTCACGAGGCAATAGGTTCAAAAACAGCACGGCGTACTCATCTGCTGTCTTATTAAGGTCGGTGGCCACATTCCAGGTAGCACGCAACCTCTCACCTTCGAAGACACCGACGGCAATATTGGTATTTCCTACATCGATGGCCAGTAACATCTTAGCCTTCCTTGATTTTCTTGATCGCCCTTGGTAGCGCAAGCAGCAGGTCGCTGGCGACCATGCCCGCGTCACCAAGCTCTGCGCTCACCATTTCTCCAGCGGCCCCATGGAGGTAGACCCCACAAGTGGCAGCGGCGAAGGGCGAAAGCCCCTGAGCCAGAAGCCCAGCGATGGCCCCCGAGAGCACATCCCCCGTGCCTGCTGAAGCCAGGCCAGGATTTGCCACCGGGCTAATCTTTGCCTCGCCATCGGGTGAAGCTACCACGGTATGCGCCCCCTTGAGCACCACCGTTTTCTGCCACAGGGCAGCCGCCTCCCGTGCTACCCTTAATCGATCTCGCCCGATCTCCTCTATGGGGAGCCCGGTAAGTCTCGCCATTTCTCCAGGGTGGGGAGTAAGTATAGCATCCTGACCTAGCCTTTGCCACCACTGGGGGGTTTGTGCCAGGGTATTGAGGACATCGGCATCGAGAACCAGGGCTGGGGAAAGGGAAGACGGCATCTCAAGCAAGGAATCTCTGATAAACCCCATCACCGAAGGATGCTGGCTCAGTCCACACCCCATGAGCAGGACATCATAGTCAGCGAGCCGCTCATGAAGCACCTGGGAGGCCTCACTACTGATAAACCCTGGTGCCGCTTCAGGTAGTGGAGCATAGGTTACCTCGGTTAGTTTCGCGGCCAGGATAGGCTGGAGGCTCTGTGCCACTGCAAGGGTTACCAGCCCGGCGCCCACCCGCATGGCCCCCTCACAGGCAAGATAAGCAGCCCCAATATAGTGAAGCGACCCGGCGCAAACGAGCACTCGCCCGAAGGTGCCCTTGTGGGCGCTTCGCGGTCTCTGTGGGAGCATCGCCTGCACCAAAGCCTCGGTGATCAGCTCGGTGGCGATACCATCGCCAAGGTTTGCCGGGATGCCGATGTCGGCAACAACAAGCTCGCCAACAAGGTCTCTGCCGGGAAAGGAGAAGAGCCCTAGCTTCGGGTAGCCCAGGGTGATCGTCAGATCGGCAGCAAGGCATGAGGGGTCGGCGGCTCCGCTATCGGCATCCAGCCCTGAGGGCAGGTCTAGAGCAATGACCTTAAGTCCAGGCACTGCCTCTTTAGACCCCCTCACCCTGGTCAAGACCTCTCTAAAGATGCCTTCAAGGGAGCGGAGCTTCCCTGTGCCGAAGAGGGCATCGATGACCACATCGCTTGAGGAAAGTGTGCTATCAAGGTCGGCTAAGTGCTTATCCTCGCTAGCTATGGTGGTGGGGATGCCACGCTCCTTGACGATGTGGTAGTTTGGGTCGTCCTCCCTTCGCTGGCTGCAAAGGTAAATATTGACCCTGGCTCCCCAGTCATGGAGGTGGCGAGCGGCGACCAAACCATCCCCGCCATTATTGCCCGGGCCCACCAGGACGAGGATTTGCCGCCCCGCTGCGCTGCCAAGCCACCCTTTCACCTGCTGGGCAATGGCAAGCCCGGCGTTCTCCATGAGCACCTCAGTGGGAAGGCCCTGCTCGGCAGCGCAGCGCTCAATCCCCTTCATGTCATTTGTGGTCACAATCTTCACTACTGCCCCCGATAACCGAAGCGATGGCATATTCCCGGGAATGGGAAAGGCTGATGGCCAGTTCCCCGAGACCTAACTCCGTGGCCTTCTGTTGCGCCCCGCTATGAAGATAGACCAATGGCTTGCCATCATGGTTGGAGAGAACCTCGATCTCCCGCCAGCCAATCCCATTGATCCCGGTGCCTAAGGCCTTCATCACCGCCTCCTTGGCGGCAAAGCGAACCGCCAGTGCCGGAGCGCGGTTTTGGCAATCGTCGCGCTCCGCCTCGGTATAGACTCGCTTGAGGAAGCGCTCCCCCCAGCGTGCCATCACCCTTTCAATACGACCGATCTCTATTATGTCCACGCCGACATGATACATAAGCTATTCAGCCATAGTATATCACATTCTCAATCCACCTTCCTCATCTCCTAAGTAAAGCGGTGGTCTGAGTTACCTTCCTTTTATGATAGCAAAAAAATTCACAACTGTTGCCTTTTGCAGTGGTGCATGGTATAATCTTGACGGTTTGCAAGGCCGCGTGGCTATGATTTACGTGTCCCTGATCAGTTATACCCCTGATCCCGAGCGTACCATCGCTGCTGCTGCCCGTGTTTCCACCTCACCTGTCGGTGCCACAAAGCTCATGGAAAAATTGACCCCAGAGGCTGTCGATCGCCTGCTCACTCAACTCCTCGCTTCAGGCCACCTCTCCCCCTTTGAACATGCCAGCTTCACCTTCGCCATTGAGGGCATCTCCCGGGTCACCAGCCATCAACTGGTGCGCCATCGGATGGCGAGCTACACCCAGCAGAGCCAGCGGTATGTCTCCCTGAAGAAGGCCGATTATGTTACCCCAGCGACGATTAGCGCCAGGCCTGAGCTTGAGGCTAAATATCATGACATGGTTCGTGATTGCCATCGGCTTTACCATGAGATGCTCGATGCGGGCATCCCGGCGGAGGATGCCCGATACGTGCTTCCCGGTGCCATGGAGACCAGGCTGGTGATGACGATGAATGCCCGCGAGTTGATTCATGTCTGCTCGCTGCGGCTCTGCCTCAGGGCGCAATGGGAGATCGTGGCGCTCTTTGAGCGTGTTAAGGCTGAGGTGGAAAGGGTGGCGCCCCGCCTGGGGGCGGAGCTTAAGCCCAAGTGCTACCGCCTCGGATATTGCGATGAGGCTGAAAGCTGCGGGATTTTCCCCACAGCTAAAGAGGTTAGCGGAGGGAAGTAAAGAAAGGAGTTGACATAACATGACGGCGGAGATAATCTCGGGGACTCAGATAGCAAAAGAGATTAGGGAGGAGCTGAAGGTCAAGGTAGGTGAGCTGAAGAAGAAGGGGATCACCCCCGGTCTGGTCATTGTGCGTGTCGGCGAAGACCCAGCCTCAGTGTCCTATGTCACGGCCAAGGGCAAAGCCAGTGACGAGCTGGGTATCTACTCGGAAACGATCGTTTTCCCCGAGGATGCCGCGGAGGAGCAGCTTCTCGCCAAAGTCGAGGAGCTAAACAAGGACCCCAAGTTCCATGGCATCCTGGTCCAGCTACCACTGCCCAAGCACATCGATTCGGACAAAGTGTTGAATGCTATTGATCCTAAGAAAGATGTTGATGGCTTTCACCCGGTGAATGTCGGCAAGCTATTGATCGGTGATCCCTACTTCATGCCCTGCACCCCACACGGCGTCCAGGAGCTGCTCGTTCGCAGCGGCAACAGCCCCGAAGGAAAGCATGTGGTTGTCTGTGGGCGGAGCAACATCGTGGGAAAGCCGGTGATGGCCATCCTGATGCAGAAAAAGAGTGGTGCCAATGCGACGGTGACAGTAGTCCATACCGGGACAAAGGACATGGCATCGCTAACC
>JAUWZB010000139.1 GCA_030615555.1 Dehalococcoidales bacterium | reverse complement strand
GTGCGCTGTCCGGTATGTAAAGAGCCGATGATTATAGTCGAACACGAGAGAATCGAGCTCGACTACTGTACAAAATGCCTCGGTGTCTGGTTCGATGCCGGAGAGCTGGCACTCATGCTGGAATCGCTGGACCTGGAGGTGGGTGAGTTCAACATAGCAGATATAATGACCCTGCCCGAAAAGAGGATGGCCGAGAAGAAACGCAAGTGCCCCGTCTGCAGAAAGAAGATGAGAAAGGCTGCCATTGGCCGCGATCCCGAGGTGGTTATCGATGTCTGCCCCTGGGGAGAGGGCCTGTGGTTCGATGGAGGCGAGGTCGGTCAGGTCATAAAACATCTCCTGGATAAACCCTCCGCCGAGCCCAGTGCGCCGGAACGGGTCGTCACCTTCTTGGGGGAGGCTTTCCAGGCCAGAGAATAGCTCAAATCTAATATCGGAGGTGTAATGATGGTTGCAGTCTACATTATCATCGGGGTGGTTGTCGTGCTGGCGTTCATGTTGTTCATCACCTTCAACTCGCTGGTGCGCCTGCGCAATCAGGTGCGAAACTCCTGGTCTCAGATCGACGTCCAGCTAAAAAGGCGGCACGACCTGATACCCAATTTGATGGAGACCGTCAAGGGCTACATGAAGCACGAGCGGGAGACCCTCGAGGCGGTAACCCAGGCCAGGACATCGGCGGTGGCGGCCAGCGGCAAAGGTGTGGGACAGCAGGCCAAGGCCGAGGGCGCGCTGAGCGAGATGCTCACCCGCTTCTTCGCCGTCGCCGAGAACTACCCCGACCTCAAGGCAAACCAGAACTTCCTGGCCCTGCAGGAAGAGCTTACCTCCACCGAGAACAAGATAAGCTTTGCCCGGCAGTTCTATAACGACGGGGTAATGCACTTGAACAACAAGGTCCAGATGTTCCCCTCCAATATGGTGGCGGGAATGACCGGCTTCAAGGTCGGGGAATTCTTCGAGATCGAAGCGCCGGCAGAGCGGGAGGCGCCCAAGGTAAGCTTCACCTGATATTTGCGGTCCATGCGTGCTCATTCGCGTTTGGGGATGCTCGCGGGCTAAGATAACGGGCCATTTATGTGGGAACAGATAAGGGCGAACAAGCAAAAATCGATAGTGCTGGTAATCGGCATGGGCGTCCTGCTGTTTGCCATCGGTTACTTTCTGGGGGAAGCGTTCCTGGGCAGCGGCGTCTCTGGCATTATCCTGGCCTCTATAATATGGCTCATCATGAACCTCGTCGCCTTTTTCCAGGGCGATAATGTATTTCTCGCCATCTCCAAGGCAAAGAAGATCGAGCGTCATGACCATCCCCGGCTGTTTAATATCGTGGAGGAGATGAAGATCGCGTCCGGGCTTCCCAAGATGCCCGATATATATATCATCGATAACCCTGCCCCCAATGCCTTTGCCACGGGAAGAGACCCCAATAAAGCGGCGATAGCCGTTACCTCGGGCCTTTTACAGAGGCTCAACCGCGATGAGCTCCAGGGCGTGGTCGCCCACGAAATAGGGCACATCAAGAACCGCGATATCCTTCTCATGATTATTTCCGGCATCATGCTGGGGACTATCGTATTGCTGGCTGACCTTGCGCTGTTGTACCTAATCTTCGGAGGCGCCCGCGGGGGCGGGGGGAGGAGGACCTCCGGAGGAGGAGGGGGCGGGCAGGCATATGTAATCATCCTTCTGGTGGCGATAGTGCTCATAATCCTGGCACCCATCATCGCCAGGCTGCTCTACTTCGCCATGTCCCGCAAGCGAGAATACCTCGCCGATGCATCTTCTGCCCTCTATACCAGGTATCCTGAGGGGCTGGCTTCAGCGCTGGAAAAGATATCCTCATCCACTAGCGTGCTCTCATCCGCTAACCGCACTACCGCCCCGATGTACATCATTAACCCACTGCATAAGAAAGGGCTTAAGGCCCGCGACCTCACCAGCACCCATCCGCCGATCTCCGAGAGGATCAGGATATTGCGGAGCATGGGGGGTAACGCCTCGTTTGCCGACTACGACGGGGTATTCCGCCAGGTTCACAAGGGGGGCGGGGGGATTATCCCCGGCGCTACCCTGCAAGGAGCCGGCCTTGTTGCGGCGCGAGAGGCGGCGGTTGCAGAGAAGCCTGAAAAGCAGGAAAAGCTAGAGCGAGCAAGAGAGACCTCTGACCTTCTCGAGAAGCTCAACCACTATACTGCTCTTGACTGTGCCTGCGGGGCAAAATTCAGGGTCCCCCCTGATTTTAAGGGTCAGCGCATCAAGTGTCCCCGTTGCGGGACAATCAATCCCATCCCCGGCAGGTAAAATCCCGATCTTAATCTATCCCTGTTTATTGTTCTCCATGTTTGATTTGAGGAGGAGAAGCCATGAACCGTCTCGCAAGTTATAAAGTGCTCATCGCTTTTTT